>NZ_JBFADP010000063.1:0-46985 GCF_040641415.1 Streptomyces sp. NPDC020875
CAGCACCGCCCCTGAAAAGAGGGCCCCGCCTTTCCACGAGGACGGCAAGAGAGGCAACCTAGGGGTCGGGGCGCCCGCGGGCAGCAGCACATCGAGCGCGCGCTGGAAGACGTCCGCCGCCAGGCCGCCCGGGACCTCCACCGGCCGCCCCTCGGAGGCCACCAGCAGATGGGCGAGCGCATGGCCGGCCGCCGCCTCCCACCGCGGACTCCACGACCAGTAGTGGCCCGGTCCCGACGGTCCGCCCCAGGTGGCGATCGGCTCGAACAGCGGTGTCTCCTCCCCCTGCTCCACCAGCTCCGCCCAGGAGAGGGGCGCGGCGGGCGCACCACCGCCGGGGTCGACGGGGATCCGGCGTACGGCGTCCGGATCGAGCCGCACCATCTGCCAGAGCGAGCAGTCGTCGACCCTGGCCGCCACGGGCAGGTCGCAGCTCTCGCAGGCCATATTGGGCCCGTCGGCGCCGTCGAGTCCGCAGCAGGCGCCGCCGCGCTTCTCGGGAATCAGCCGGGTCCCCCGGATATCGCCCGGCGCGATGACAGTCGCCCCGGGCGTTCCGTCGGACAGGGCGTGGACCGGCGCGTGGATACCGCGCGCCGCCGCCTCGGCCGGATCGATCCCGGCCCACAGCCGCCGCGGCCCGCCCCAGGGGTCCGGGTCCACGGCGAACTCCCCCGACCGCATGAGCACCGGGAGCTGAGCCCCGTTGCCGTACTTCTGACGGGCGTGGACCGGCAGGGCCACCCGGGACAGCGGGACGGTCAGCTCGGCACCGCAGCCCGCGCACACAAAGACGAACAAATACCCTCCAGCCGGGAAACAGACGCATCCTCGCAGCTCGGCGCAGTCCGGCCAACGCGTTTTCACCCACCGCCGCGGGAGCGGCTCCCGCCGCCGGACCGCCGCGGCTCCGCCGTACCCGGTCACCTGCGGGTGAAGCCGCGCCGTAAGCCCGGGATCACCCCCGGGCCCGGTGGGACGATCAGCACACCGTCCGACGACCGGACGGAACAGCGCCGAACGGTGTTACGGAGCAGAGGAGTCGGGTGCGATGCGGTGGACCGTCCACGGTGAGCGGCAGATCTACACCAACCCCTGGGTGAACCTGTGGCTGGTGGACGTCGAGCAGCCCGACGGCCACCGGTTCGACCACCATGTGGTGCGCATACGGCATCTCGCGGTGGCCGCCGTCGTGGACGACCGGCGGCGGGTGCTGATGATGTGGCGGCACCGGTTCGTCACCGACACCTGGGGCTGGGAGCTGCCCATGGGGCTGATCGAGGCGGGTGAGACACCGGAGCAGACCGCCGTACGGGAGGTGGAGGAGGAGACCGGCTGGCGGATCTCGGCGATCAAGCCGATGCTCTACGCCCAGCCCGCGAACGGGATCACCGACTCCGAGCACTTCCTCTTCCGGGGCGAGGGCGCGACGTACACCGGGCCGCCGGTCGAGCGGAACGAGACCGACCGGATCGAGTGGATCCCCCTCTCCGAGATCAGGGGCATGATCGACCGGCGCGAGATCGTCAGCGGCGCCACCCTCAACGGGCTGCTCTATCTGCTGCTGGACGAGGCCGGAACGTTCTGACGGCCCGTCCGGGACGGCCCGATATCACGTGTCCGTACCGCCCCTCTTGAGCGTTCACATTCACCCCTCCGGTAACTTGCACCCCAGTTGTTGCGTTACACATCAAAAATTCAACTTGGGGAGGGTCCGTGGGGGCGGGGAAGAGACGGTTGTGGTGGGGCGGCGGCGCGATCGCGGCCGGGGTCGCCGGTGTGCTGGTGATCCAGAGCGTCGCGGGCGGACCGACCGGCGGTGGCGAGGGTGGCGGCGGGAAGAACGCCGTATCCGGCTCGCCGCGTACGGAGGCCAGGGCCGCCGGTCTGGAGATCGCTGCGGACGGCACCTCCGCCACGCTTCCCCGCCGGGACACCGAGCCCTTCAGCATGCTCGGTGTGACCTGGACCGATCCCGCCGCGCGGATCACCGGCTCCGTCGAGGTGCGGACCAGGTCGGCGGCGTCCGGGAAGTGGTCGCCGTGGCGTCAGCTGGAGGGCGAGCACGCCCTGCTGGGCGACGCCGGGGGCCGCGGCGGTACGGACCCGGTCTGGGTCGGCCCGTCGAAGGGCGTCGAGGTACGGGCGAAGGCGGGCGGCCAGGAGACGAGGCTGCCCGCCGGGCTGCGGCTCGACATGGTCGACCCGGGTACCGGTTCGGTGACCGCGATGGAGCCCGCCGCGTACGCCCGCCCGCTGGCCGACACCGAGACCGGCCCGGCGACCGGCGGCGGAACCGGTACGGAGACCGCGCCCACGACGGAGACCCCGCCCGCCGCGACCACCGAGCCGACCGCCCCCGCCGGAACCCCGGACCCGACGCCGTCCACCGAGCCGCCGGTGCCGCAGCCCACGGGCTCCCCGGCCGCCTCGCCGGACCCGACACCGTCCGCCACCGCGCCCACCACCGCACCGACCGTGGCACCCACCCCGACACCGGGACCGCCGTCGACCGCCCCGCGCCCGCCGATCACCACCCGCGCGGGCTGGCAGGCCGACGAGTCGATGAGCCCCGAGGCCCCGGCCTATCTCCCCGACGACCGGGTGAAGGCCGTCACGGTCCACCACACCTCCGAGACCAACGCCTACACCTGCGACCAGTCGCCCGCGATCGTCCGCGGCCTGTACGCGTACCACGTCAAGGGACGCGGCTGGAAGGACATCGGCTACCACTTCCTGGTCGACAAGTGCGGCACCGTCTTCGAGGGCCGCAAGGGCGGCATCGACCGGCCCGTCGTCGGCGCCCACGCCTACGGCTTCAACGCCGAGACCACCAGCGTCTCGATCCTCGGCAACTTCATGCAGACGTCCCCGCCGCAGGCCGCGCTGAACTCCGCCGCCCGGGTCGCCGCGTGGAAACTCGGCCAGTACGGGGTCGACCCGACCGGCACCACCGTCCTCACGGCGGGCGCGGCGGGCGGCAACCTCGCGGGCCGCAAGTGGGCCCAGGGCGCCCGGCTGACCTTCCCCACCATCCACGGCCACGGTGACGTCTACGCCACCGAATGCCCGGGCAAGCTGACCTTCCCCCAGCTCAAAACGGTGCGCGAACTGGCGGGCGGCGCCGTGTCCGGACTGGCCGTCGGCTCCGTCACCGGCGGCGGCACGGTCGGCACCACGACCTATGTGAAGAACACCGCGACCGTGAACTGGCGGGCCACCACCCCGGCCGCGCTGATCGGCAAGTACGAGGTCCTGGTCGGCGGCAGGGTCGCGGCGTCCCTCCCGGGCACCGCGACCTCCGCCAAGGTCACCCTCGCCCCGGGTGTCCACCGGGTCGAGGTCCGCGCCACCCATATCTCCCGCAAGACCGTGACCTCCGCGCCCCGTACCGTCGTCGCCGACACCACCGCGCCCGCCTTCACCACCCGGCCTTCTATCGCCCTGCGCGCGGGCACGGCCGGCGCCACGTCCGTCCCCGTCACCCTGGGCTGGAAGGCCGCCGACGCCCGCGCCCTGAAGGACGTCCGGCTCACCGGCCCGACCGCCGCCGTCTACGGGCCCGCGACGACCGCCGCGTCCCTCACCGCCAAGCCGGGCGCGGCCACGACCTGGGCACTGACCGCGTCCGACCAGGCGGGCAACACGGCCTCGGCGTCCGTCGCCGCGACCCCGGTAATCCTCCAGGAGTCCCAGGCGGTACGGACCGGTTCCTGGACGACCAAGTCGGCCTCGGGCTACCTGGGCGGCAAGTCGTACAGCAGCTCCACCAAGAACGCCTCCCTGACCTGGTCCTTCTCGGGCCGCTCGGCCGCCTGGGTGGTCTCCCGCGCGGCGACCTCCGGCCAGGCGTCGATCTATGTGGACGGCAAGCTGGCCAAGACGGTCGATCTGCGGTCCACGACGACGAAGTTCCGGGATGTGATCTGGAGCCAGACCTGGTCGACCAGCGCCCGGCACACGGTCAAGATCGTCGTCACCGGCACGTCCAAGCGCCCCACGATCACCACGGACGGCCTGATCTACCTCCGCTGACCGGCCGCGGGCCCCGATCTCTGCCCCCGGGCCGCGCCCAGCGACCTGATGTTGTCGGCAGCCCGCGGCCCGGTGGTGGGCTTGTCTCGCAGTTCCCCGAGCCCCTGGGGTGCCTTCCTGACCGCCCTCGGAGAGTGGGGCCCCTTTCCCAGGGGCGGGAAGCTGAAGAGCATTTAGGGGCGCGGGGAACTGCGCGACCAGCCACGACGGTGGTGCAGACCGCCGACAACATCAGGACGCCGGGCGAGACCCGGGTAGTTCAGGCGGCAACCCGGAGGGCCAAGGCGCTGGGGGTCCCCCCATTGCCGAAGGCATAGGGGGCGGAACTGCGCGACAAGCCACGACGGTGGGGCGGGCCGCCGACAACATCAGGGCGCCGGGCGAGACCGGGGTTCGGGACGGCACCCCGGAGGGCCTGGCAACGGCCACAGGCGGGCGTCAGCAGGGCGTCGGGACCGGAAGCAGCGGGCTCTTGTTGCGGCGGAGCCACTGGCGGTACGCCGTCGAGCCCTCGGCCGCGTCGCGGTACGCCGCCTCCAGGTCCTCGTACACCCCCGCGTTCCGTTCCGCTTCGTCCGGGCCCGTGACCAGCAGCAGCCGGACCGCCAGCGGGTCGCCGCGGAGCGGCCGTACGGCCATGTCGTCGCGCGGGTCGGAGGTGGGCTGGCAGGGCGCGACGCCCTCGCCGACGGCGATCAGCGCGGCGGCCGTGTGGTAGTCGCCGTGGAGGAGTTGGGGGTCTATCCCGGCGGCGGTGAGGACTCTGCGTACCCCTTCCCATTCGCCGTCGACGGTGGGGTCGACGATCCAGCGGTCTCCGGCGAGGTCGGCCAGGTCGACGACGGCCGCGGCGGCGGCCGGGTGGTCCCGGGCCATGGAGACGAACTGCGGTTCGCGTTCGATCAGGACCCGGACGGCGAGTCCGGGCGGCACCGTCAGCGGTGAGCCCTCCACCTCGTGGACGAAGGCGACGTCGAGTTGACCGGCGGCGACCATCCTCAGCAGGGCGTTCGGCGAGACGTCCATATGGAGGGAGATATCCGTGCCCGGCAGCCTGCGGCGGAGCCGTCCGAGCCAGCCGGGCAGCGCGCGGCTGGCGGTGGACCCGATCCGCAGCCGGGGGCCCCGGGACCGGGCGGCGGCGGCCTTGGCCTCCGCCACCAGGGCGCCCATCTCGGCGACCAGGGGGCGGGCCCGGCTGAGTACGGCCCGGCCGACGGGCGTCGGCCGGCAGCCGCTGCGCTGCCGGGAGAACAGCTCCGCGCCGAGGGAGTGCTCGATCCGGCGCAACTGGGTCGTCAGCGACGGCTGGCTGACGCCCAGTCGGCGGGCGGCCTTGTGCAGGCTGCCCGTGTCCGCGATGGCGCACAGTGCGCGAAGGTGTCTCACCTCGAGCTCCATGACTGGAGAGTAGGACCGGGCCGCCCGGCCACACCAGACGCACAGTCCCGGCGCACCGCCACAAAGACCGGCAAAGAAAAACAACAAACGGAATCCCCTGGACCGGATAGCGGACAGCGACGGTGACCGTCCCGGGGGCCGGTGTGAACGGTCGCGTACGGCTGTGTGAACCTGGGTCGAACAGCCCCGGCACTATCCCGGCGCGGCCCCGGAACAGCTCTTCGCGGCCCGGCCGGTCCATGTCCCGGCCCGGTTCGGGACGGTCGGCGATTCCCCTGGCGACCGGCGCCCGAGCGGCCCCGTACGACAGACCCGTACGACGGCCCGAGCATGGCCGTACGCCCCGGAACGCCCGCCTCCGCCACCGAGGCGGAATGCGCCCGACGGGCCGGTGATAGCCGGGTGTTATCGCCGGTTGGCATCATCCCAAGCAGGGGTGGTTCCTCGAAACTCCGTACCGAACCCGTTCAACGGACGAGTAGGAGCCCCCCATGCGTCACCCCCGATCCGTCCTCGCCGCCGCCATCGGTGTCGGCCTCGCCGCGGCACTCGGCGCCACCCCCGCCACCGCCGCCGACTCCTCGGCCGCCCCCACGGCCGATTCCGCAGGTCTCTCCGTCACGGCCAAGGCGCTCACCGCCGCCTGGGAGTCGTACGAGGGCTCGGGCGAGGACGCCCGTGCCACCGAGGCGTTCTTCAAGGCGGTCCAGAAGTCCGTCGCCGAGAAGCGCGCCGCCAATCCCGGCGCCCGCGCGGTGACCGTCACGTACAGCGCCGCCGGCGCGCCGTCGTTCCGCAGCCAGATAGCCCGCAGCACCCAGGTGTGGAACGGCACGGTCGCCAATGTCCGTCTCCAGGAGGGCCCGAACCCCAGCTTCACCTACCGCGAGGGCAATGACCCGCGCGGCTCGTACGCCAGCACCGACGGCCACGGTCGCGGCTTCATCTTCCTCGACTACCGGCAGAACCAGATCTACAACTCCAACCGCGTCACGACCCACGAGACCGGCCATGTCCTCGGTCTGCGGGACAACTACCGGGGCCCGTGCAGTGAGCTGATGTCCGGCGGCGGCCCCGGCCCGTCCTGTCAGAACGACATCCCCAACTCGGCCGAACGCAACCGGGTCAACCAGCTGTGGGCCAACGGCTTCGCGCCGGTGAACCGCAACCGGTAACGGATCCGGCCGGCCGGAACCGGCCGGAACCGGCCGGGAGTACCGTCGGCGGTCGGGCTACCGGCCGTCGCCCCGAGGTCCCGCGTCCGGGCCGGGTACCGGTGAAACCCGGTCCCGGACGCGTCCGGCGCCCCGCCGCCGCTGCGGCGGGGCGCCTCCCCGCAACACCCACTCGGCCGTACGGCTCCGGGCCCTCCGCCGTCCGGAAGCACCCGCGCCCCGGACGGCGTCATACGTCGGCTGGTGCCCGTACCCCCAGTTCGGCGCCTTGCGGCAGCTGTCGCTGCAACCGGTCCAGCGCGTCCTCGAAGTCGCCCCCGGCGACTCCGGCCTCGAAGGCCGCCCCGCCGTAATGGAGCGTCAGATTCAGATCGGCCCGGTCGAGCGATCCGTCCGGCCGGGGCTCGCCGAGCGTCAGCAGACAGCTCAGCGTGGCCCGGTGGACCGTTCCGTCCGCATGGACGGGAAGCGGCATGTCCCACTCCAGTACACAGGACGAGAGCAATCCCCCGGTCCCCGCGGCCTCCAAGGCGGCGAAGGCCGCCCCCTCGTACTCAACACCCCTGATGCGCGTACACAGTTGCCGTCCGCGCGCCGCGATCGTGACCGCTTCCGCGCCCCGCCGATCGCGGTACCAGCCCGCCCAGACCTCAGTCGACTCCGATGACATGGCGCGGACTGTAGCGCTACGCGGGCCGGGGGCGTGCATCCGGGATACCTCTTCGGCCCCTTCGGACCGCTACGACCTGCGAAAGCGGGCCGGATCAGGGGGCGCGAACGTCGCTCGCGCCCCCGTTGTCACAGGGGTTCAGCCGGTACCGACGGCCGGGGCGTCCGCGGGGCCGTCCGCGGCGGTCTCCTCGAGCCCGGCATAGGCGGCGCACTCCCGGTTGTGGCACGGCCCGGGACCCCACAGGGGCACGAAAGTGCCCATGGTCTTGTGCCGTCGCATCTCCGTGGCCACCGGTTCACCGCACGCCGGGCAGCGGAACTCCGCCTGCGGGCTGTGGACGGTGCCTCGTCCTGTAGTGCCCATGCGTCCAGCATAGGCCGGTGGCCCGGGGGCGGCACGGTACGGCGGCCCGGGGCCGCGGCGGTACGGAGAGCGGAGACCCGGCGGCCCTCCGCTCACCGGGACCTTCGGGTCACGAACTCCGCCAGCGCCAGCAGATCCCCCGCCGCCGCCAGGTCCGGTACGGCCCGCGACAGCTCGTGCACGGCCCGCGCCATCCGCTCCGACGCCTGGAACTGGGCCCAGTCCCGGCCGCCCGCCCGGTCCACGGCGTCGGCGGCCAGCGCCACCGCCGACGGTGACATATGGCCCCGGTAGAGCCCGGCCAGCTCGGCGGCGGCCGGGGTCCCCGACGTCAGGGCCGCCACGACCGGCAGGCTCTTCTTGTGCGCGACGAGATCGGCACCCGCGGGTTTCCCGGTCCGCCCCGGGTCCCCCCAGATCCCGATCAGATCGTCGATCAGCTGGAACGCGAGACCGGCCTCCCGCCCGAAGGAGTCCAGGGCGTCGGTCTCCTCGGCCCCGGCGCCCGCGTACAGCGCCCCCACGGCGCAGGCGCAGCCCAGCAGCGCCCCGGTCTTGGCGGTCGCCATCGCCACGCACTCGTCCAGGGAGACCTCCTCCGGGGCGCGCTCCTCGAAGGCACAGTCGGCCTGCTGCCCGCCGCACAGCTCGATCACACAGTTCGCGATCCGTTCGGCGGCGGCCCCGGCCGCCGGATGGCCGTCCTCGGCCAGGAGCCGGTAGGCGAGGGCCAGCATGGCGTCCCCGACGATGATCGCGTCGGGGGTGCCGAAGACGGTCCACGCGGTGGGGCGGTGTCTGCGGGTGGGGTCCTCGTCGATCACGTCGTCGTGGAGCAGGGTGAAGTTGTGCACCAGCTCGATCGCGGCGGCGGCGGCGACCGCGCGTTCCGGGGCGGCGCCGAACGCCTCGGCGGCGGCCAGGACGAGCGCCGGCCGGATCGCCTTGCCCGGGGACCCGGCGGCCGGGCTGCCGTCGGCGTTCTCCCAGCCGAAGTGGTAGAGGGCGACCCGGCTCATGGGCCCCGGCAGCGACCCGAGGGCCGCGCGCAGCCGGGGGTCGACGACCGCCCGGGTCCGTTCGAGCAGGTCGAGGGCCTCACGGCCTTCGACGGTCTCGGAAATGCTCACGTACGGGGTCCTTTCCACGCGGACGGTGTCCCGGCCGACGGTTCGGGGCACGCCCGGGACACGGGTCGTACCCGGGTACGGCCCGGGGGCGGTATGCGGCGTTACGGCCCCGGAGGGGGACGTACGGGGTACGGGGTGACCGCCCGGGCGGTCAGCCGGGAGCCCGGCCGGCGCACCGAGGGGCGTCCGGACGACGGCTCCGGAGGCGGCGTTACGGGGGTACGGCGCCGGGGTCGGGGCGCGGGGCGGCCGGGGGCGGCCCTGCGACGGCTGACGGCCGACGGGCGGTCGGCGGCGACCGGGGCCGCGGACGGCGTACGGGTTACCCCGGCGCGGCCGGGCCGACGGCGTCCCGCAGACCAACCGGACCAACCGGACCAACCGACATCGATGCTTCCTCTCGTCACCGCGTGCGGCCCTCGGACCGGCGCACGGCGGACACCCGCCGGAACCGTCCGGTCCGCACGGCAAAAAGCTTCCAGCGGGTGAAGTCGCAACGCCATTACACGAATTGATGGGACTAGTTCCACGGACCCTGGGCACACCCCGGAGAAAAGGGCAATCCGCCAGGTGGGGCGATCGCGGATGACCGATTCGGATCGCACACGATCCGAACAGCGGCGCTCTGTCCAGTGACCCGGTTAAGTAGGCTGATACGGAATTCGACGTACCCGATCTCCGTCCGGGCGGGCCGTTCCGGCTGATTCCTTCCGGCGAACCCCTTTCCGGTCCCGGATCTCCCGTCTCAGGTCTGAGATGTCCGGCGGCCGCTCGTCGCGAGGGTCCCGGGGCGTTGTCCACAGGCCGGGGCCGGGGTCGCCGGTGCCGGTCACAATGGGGTCATGCACCCGGAAGCGCTCGACCCCGCCGCCCTGCGGCCCCGGCTGCCTTCGCCGCTGGTGGCCGTCGAGGACGAGCGCTTCTCGCGGCACGGCGTCCGGCTGCTGCTCAAGCGGGACGATCTGATCCACCCCGATCTCCCGGGCAACAAATGGCGCAAGCTCGCACCGAATCTGCGGGCCGCCGCCGGACGCCCCCTGCTGACCTTCGGCGGGGCGTACTCCAACCATCTGCGGGCCACGGCCGCCGCCGGACGGCTGCTCGGGGTGACGACGATCGGCGTGGTCCGGGGCGACGAGCTGGCCGACCGCCCGCTGAATCCGTCGCTCGCCCGGTGCGCCGCCGACGGGATGCGGCTGGTCTTCGTCGACCGGGGGACGTACCGCGCGAAGGACGATCCCGCCGTGCTCACCGACATCGTCGCCACAGCGACCCGGGACGCGCCTTCCGGCGCCGGTCCCGCCGGGGTCCGCGTCATACCGGAGGGCGGGAGCAACGCGCTCGCCGCCCGGGGCTGCGCGGAGCTGGGGCGCGAGCTGCGGGGCGCGGCCGATGTGGTCGTGGTCGCCTGCGGCACGGGCGGCACCCTCGCGGGCCTGGCGGCCGGCCTCGGCCCCGGCCAGCGGACCCTGGGCATCCCGGTACTGAAGGGCGGCTTCCTCGGGGCGGAGGTGGAGCGCCTCCAGCACGAGGCGTTCGGCGGGCGGCGCGGCGAGTGGTCGCTGGACGACCGGTTCCACTGCGGCGGCTATGCCCGTACGCCGCCCGAACTGCTCGCCTTCGCCACCGATTTCGAGTCCCGCCACGGCCTCCCCGTGGAGCGGCTCTACGTCGCCAAGGCGCTGCTGGCCCTGACGACCCTCACAACGGAGGGAGCGTTCCCCCGCGGCACCACCCTCACCGCGATCATCACGGGCACCCCGCAGTAACGTCCCGCGTCCGGACCGCGCCCGCCTGTGGCTGGTCGCACAGTTCCGCCCCCCATGCCTTCGGCAACCCGGTTCCGCCCGGCGACCCGATGTCGTTCCCGGTCTGCGGACCGTCCGTGGCTGTTCGCGCAGTTCCCCGCGCCCCCAGGTTGCCTTCCTGATCGCCCTCGCAGCGAGGCGGGCCCCCTTCTCAGGGGCGGTGCCGGGGAGAGCTTTTAGGGGCGCGGGGAACTGCGCGACCAGCCACGACGGTGGTGCGGACCGCGAACAACATCAGGTCGCCGGGCGCGGCCCGGGTAGTAGGCGGTGCCCCGGAGGGCCAAGGCGCTGGGGGCACAGGGAGCGGGACTGCGCGACCAGCCACACACGGTCCGCAGACCGCGAACAACACCAGGCCACCGCACGGCACCCGATCCCCCCACCGCGCCGGAGGCGATCAGTCGTCGCGGTAGGCCGCCGCCTCCTCCAAGTCCAGGCGGAACAGCAGCGCCCGCATCATCTCGTCGTCGATCCGGCGTTCGTCGCGGAGTCGGACGAAGACCGCGCGCTCGGCGCCGATCATCTCCCGGGCCAGCCGCCGGTACGTCTCGTCCGCGGACTCGCCGGTGTGTTCGTTGACCGAGCCGAGCCGTTCCCAGACGGAGTTGCGCCGCCGTTCCATCACGGTCCGCAGCCGGTCCTCCAGCGGGCCGGGGAGGGCGTTGCGTTCATCGGTGAGCAGGGCGTCGAGCCGCCGGTCGGCCGCCTCGGACGCCTCGTTCTGGGCCTCGGCCTCGGCGAGGGTCTGGGCGTAGGCGTCGGGGCGCGGCAGCCGGAGCGCCCGGATCAGGGCGGGCAGGGTAAGTCCCTGGACGACGAGTGTGCCGATCACCGTGGTGAAGGTCAGGAAGAGGACCAGGTTCCGGGACGGGAAGGGTGCTCCGGACGCGGTGGTCAGGGGGATGGAGAAGGCGATCGCGAGGGAGACCACGCCCCGCATTCCGGCCCAGCCGACGATCAGGGGCGCCTTCCAGGTCACGCCCGGTTCGCGGGCCCGGATCCGGGCGGAGAGCCGCCGGGGCAGGAAGGTCGCGGGGAAGACCCAGAGGAACCGTACGGCGACGACGAGGACGAAGATCCCGACCGCGTACGCCAGGGCCTGTGCCACTCCGTAGTCGCCGAGGCCCCGCAGGACGTAGGGGAGTTGCAGTCCGATCAGGGCGAAGACCACGGATTCCAGGAGGAAGGCGACCATTTTCCAGACGGCGGCCTCCTGGAGCCGGGTGGCGAAGTCGACCTGCCAGGCGCGGTGGCCGAGGTAGAGCGCGACCACGACGACGGCGAGTACCCCGGAGGCATGGACCTGTTCGGCCGCCGCGTAGGCCGCGAACGGGATCAGCAGCGAGAGGGTGTTCTGGAGCAGGGGTTCCTTGAGCCGGGTCCGCAGCCAGTGGATGGGCACCATGAGCAGCAGCCCCACGGCGACCCCGCCGACGGCGGCGACGGCGAACTCCCCGAGGCCGCCGAGCCAGCTGGCGCCTTCGCCGACGGCGGCGGCGACGGCGACCCGGTAGGCGGTGATCGCGGTGGCGTCGTTGATCAGCGATTCGCCCTGGAGGATGGTGGTGATCCGGTGCGGCAGTCCCAGTTTGCGGGCGATCGCGGTGGCGGCGACCGCGTCGGGGGGTGCGATCACGGCGCCCAGGACCAGGGCCGCCGTCAGCGGCAGCTGCGGGATCAGCAGATAGGCCAGCCACCCCACGGCGAGGGTGGCGAAGAGGGTGTAGCCGAAGGAGAGCAGGGCGACGGGCCGGATGTTGGCCCGCAGATCGAGATACGAGCTCTCCAGGGCGGCCGTGTGCAGCAGCGGCGGCAGGATCAGCGGCAGCACGATATGCGGGTCGAGGGCGTACTCGGGCACCCCGGGGACGTAGGCGGCCAGGAGCCCGGCCGTGACGAGCAGCAGCGGCGCCGGTACGGGGGTACGGCGGGCGGCCCCGGCCACCGCCGCGCTCGCCGCGACCAGCCCCACCAGGGACAGTGCCTCCATGCCCGGTTCTCCGTCCGTCGTCCGTCCGGTCGGGATCGGCGGTCGGACCGCTCGACGGGAAGCCCCGGCCCGGGCGCCGTAATCTGGCCATCATGAGTGAGTGTCCGCATACCGCGGCGCTGCCCCGCCCGGAGCCCGCCGCCCAGTCCGAAACGTGCCCGGAATGCGTGATCGCGGGCGTACAGCCGGTTCATCTGCGGCTCTGTCTGGAGTGCGGCCATGTCGGCTGCTGCGACTCCTCGCCGCTGCGGCACGCGACGGCCCACTTCCGGGAGGCCGGTCATCCCGTGATGCGCAGTTTCGAGCCGGGCGAGGACTGGCGCTGGTGCTTCGTGGACGGCGCCCTCGTCTGAGCGGGGCCCGTACCGCCCCCGTCCTGGGGATTCACCAGTTCGAACGGTGGGTACGTCAACCCTCCCCCCGGTACCTGGAATTGCGTCCCGCAGACCACTAGCCACTGTGCGTACTCATATGCCTACCATGAGTGACAGTAACTCCGGGGGGCCCTGCGACAGGGCACCATGGATCGCGATAGCGTCGCCGGGCCGGTACCCGGCCGCGCGTTCGTCGCGTGAGCCCCCGTCGTACCGGAGCGCGTACCGACGGCCCCGGGATCCGCCCCGCGGGCCCCGATAGAGCATGTGTCACCTTGGAGGTGAGGGTGTCCCAGATCGCAGGCGAGCCCGGGACCCAGGACTTCGTCGAAGTCCGGCTGCCCGCTGCGGGTGCCTATCTGTCCGTGCTGCGTACGGCCACCGCCGGCCTCGCGGCGCGCTTGGACTTCACCCTCGACGAGATCGAGGATCTGCGGATCGCGGTCGACGAGGCGTGCGCGATCCTGTTGCAGCAGGCGGTCCCCGGTTCGGTCCTGAGCTGTGTGTTCCGGCTCATCGACGATTCACTGGAGGTCACGGTCTCCGCCCCGACCACCGACGGCCGGGCCCCCGAGCGCGACACCTTCGCCTGGACGGTGCTCTCCGCACTGGCCGGAAAGGTGGAGTCGTCGGTCGCCGACGACCGCACGGTCTGTATCAGCCTGTACAAACAGCGCGGCGCGGGACCCGGGCCGGCGTGAGGAGCGGGAACGGTCCGGTACGGGACGGCGAGCGGGACGGGCAGCCCGCCGCGCCACCCGACATCCCGGAGCAGCAGGCCCACGGACTCGACGGATTCCACGGACTCGACGGCGACGTACTCGGCGGCCGACCGGCCGCGGCTGAGCAGGCGGGGGCTGCCACTGCGGCGGAGCCCGGGGCGAGGGCGGACCAGATGACCGAGAACGATCACGAGAACGCGAACGACCACGATCCCGTCGGCGCCCGGCCGGGCGCCGGAGCGGGCCACGGCACGGCGACCGCGACGGCACCGGCGCAAGCGGGCGCGGGCGCCCGGGGTGAGGGCCCCGGCGACCCCGCGCCCGTCCCGGCTCCGGACAGCGGCGCCGCGCCCCTTGAGGACACCGAAACCACCGAAACCGCTGCGACCGCCGAAACCGCTGCGACCGCTGCGGGCGCCACCGGCGAGTCGGACGAGACGGACGGGGCCGGTTCGAAGGCCGGTGGGAACGGTGTCGCGGAGGGGCGGCAGGAATCCACCGACCGCAGCGGCGCCCGGGCCATGTTCGTGGAGCTGCGCAAGCTGCCGGACGGCTCCCCCGAGCGGGCCGAGCTGCGTAATCAGCTCGTCCGGATGCATCTGCCGCTGGTGGAGCATCTGGCCCGGCGGTTCCGCAACCGGGGCGAGCCGCTGGACGATCTCACCCAGGTCGCGACGATCGGTCTGATCAAGTCCGTGGACCGGTTCGACCCGGAGCGTGGGGTGGAGTTCTCGACCTACGCCACGCCGACCGTCGTGGGCGAGATCAAGCGCCACTTCCGGGACAAGGGCTGGGCGGTCCGCGTCCCCCGCAGACTCCAGGAGCTGCGGCTCTCCCTCACGACGGCGACGGCCGAGCTGTCGCAGCTGCACGGCCGCTCCCCCACGGTCCACGAGCTGGCCGAACGGCTCGGGATCTCGGAGGAGGAGGTCCTGGAGGGGCTGGAGTCGGCCAACGCGTACTCCACCCTCTCCCTCGACGTCCCCGACACCGACGACGAGTCGCCCGCGGTCGCCGACACCCTCGGCGCGGAGGACGAGGCCCTGGAGGGCGTGGAGTACCGCGAGTCCCTCAAGCCGCTACTGGAGGATCTGCCGCCGCGCGAGAAGCGGATCCTGCTGCTGCGGTTCTTCGGCAATATGACCCAGTCGCAGATCGCGCAGGAGGTCGGCATCTCCCAGATGCATGTGTCCCGGCTGCTGGCCAGAACGCTGGCCCAGCTCCGCGACAAGCTCCTGGTCGAGGAGTAGGACGGGCACCGGCCCCCGTCCCGGCCCGTCCGGGGCGCGGGCCGCCGAAGCGCCGCAGGGCCGCCGTACGACACCGTGACGGCACAGGAACGCGCCCGTACGAGACCCACGGCGGTACGCGCCGCCCAAGCGGTCGGCCCGGCGGATCAACCGGGCCGGTGGATCAGTCGCCGCTCGGGGGCCGGATCCCCAGCGCCCGGGTGGTCTCCGAGCTGATCAGCAGGGTCAGACCGGTGACGGCGACCACGCCCACCACGATCCCCACCGGGACCAGCGCCGACGACGGCGACCGCAGCAGCGACCAGGCCGGGATGAGCGCCATCAGATGCGTGATCAGCGCCGGCCCCCGGGCCCAGGACCGGCAGAGCAGCAGTCCGCGCGCCGCGACCAGCGGGAACGCGCCGAGGGCGATCAGGGTCAGTCCGCCCATCTCGGCCTGGGTCGGGCTCTCCGGCCGCCCCAGCAGGCCCATCACCAGCAGATAGACGCCGTATCCGACCAGGGCGACGCCCTCCAGACCGGACACCGCGGCGGCGGCGGTCAGACGGCTGGGGCGGGGGGTCGGGTCAGCGCTCACCCCAGCAGGGTAGTCCGTACGGCCCCGCCGCCGGACGCCGCCTCCCCGGCCCTTCCCCAGCTCCTCCCCGACCGCTGCCCGGCCGCCACCGCCGGACCGGGGGACGGCGCCGTCCTCGCGCGAGCGCCCGGACACCCGTCCGTACCGGCCCCGTGCCCGGCCCCCGGCCCGCCGCCGGGCCCGGCATTACCGCCCCCGACGCGGGCTGGGTACGCTGCACCTCATGCGCGCACTTCTCGTGGTCAATCCGGCAGCAACCACCACCAGTGCCCGCACCCGGGACGTACTGATCCACGCCCTCGCCAGTGAGATGAAGCTGGAGGCCGTGACGACCGAGTACCGCGGCCACGGCCGCGACCTGGCCCGCCGGGCGGCCGACTCGGGCGAGATCGATCTGGTCGTGGCCCTCGGCGGCGACGGCACCGTCAACGAGGTCGTCAACGGACTGCTGCACGCGGGACCCGACCCGGAGGGGCTGCCGAAGCTGGCCGTGGTCCCCGGCGGCTCGACCAATGTCTTCGCCCGCGCGCTCGGGCTGCCGAACGACGCCGTCGAGGCGACCGGCGCGATTCTGGACGCCCTCGCCACCCGGAGCGAGCGGACCGTCGGTCTCGGCCTCGCGGCTGGTACGCCCGGCACCCCGGACGAGGGAGTTCCCGGCCGCTGGTTCACGTTCTGCGCGGGTTACGGATTCGACGCCAGTGTGATCGGCCGGGTCGAACAGCAGCGGGAACTCGGAAAGCGTTCGACGCACCCCCTCTACGTCCGGCAGGTCGTACGCCAGTTCCTCCAGTACCCCCACCGGCATCACGGCACGATCGCCCTCGAACGCCCCGGCGCCGACCCGGTCACCGATCTCGTGGTGGCGATAGTCGCCAACACCTCCCCCTGGACGTACCTCGGCAATCGCCCGATATACGTATCCCCCGACGCGTCCTTCGACACCGGCCTCGACCTGCTGGGGCTCTCCCGGCTGTCGACCCCCGCGGTGGCCCGCTACGCGACCCAGCTACTGCGTTCGACGCCCGAACGGGGTCCGCACGGCAAGCACGCGGTGACGGTGCACGACATGGATGACTTCACCTTGAATTCAAAGGTTCCGCTCCCCTTTCAGATGGACGGTGACCATCTCGGACTGCGGACGAGCGTGACGTTCACAGGCGTACGCCATGCACTGCGTGTGATTGTGTGAGTGGAAGGGCCGTACCGCCTTCATCTCGAACGTACGGACCAGTATCCACCCCATGGAAGTACGGCTGTGACCTAGTCGACACCGAGGAATCAAAAAAAACTTTCCAGAAGGGGTTGTATCCGCCGCCGAGGTTTGCGAGTCTCTTCATGGCGATCGGGACGGCCCGCTAAACCTCGGCCCCGCAGATCGCCGGAACCCCTCCTCAAACACCTGGACCACGCCGATGTGATGTCGGTAGTCGGCCCTTCCGTTGCGGGGGGATTCGTGAAAGCGTTCACATTCACAAGCAATCCGCATGTCACACAAGGAGAGGTAGCAGCCATGGACTGGCGTCACAACGCCGTTTGCCGCGAGGAAGACCCCGAGTTGTTCTTCCCCATCGGCAACACCGGTCCTGCGCTGCTGCAGATCGAGGAAGCCAAGGCCGTCTGCCGTCGCTGCCCCGTCATGGAGCAGTGCCTGCAGTGGGCGCTCGAGTCCGGCCAGGACTCCGGCGTCTGGGGTGGCCTGAGCGAGGACGAGCGCCGCGCGATGAAGCGCCGCGCCGCTCGCAACCGGGCGCGTAACGCCAGCGCCTGATCGCCCCCGCGATACGCCGAAGCGACCGGCGGCGCGTACGGAGCGTACGCAATCACCGCCACCGAGCCGCAGCGCGCAGCAGTACGACCCACAGCGTTCGAGCCCCGGAAGCCCCAGGCTTCCGGGGCTCGCTGCCGTTTCGGACGCGAACGCCCCCAGCGCCCCGGGCCCGGGCGCTACTTCTGGGACCGGACGGGGATGTCGAGGACGACCCGGGTACCGCGGCCGGGCTCCGGGACCGGGAGCATGTCGAAGCTGCCGCCCAGTTCGCCCTCGACCAGGGTCCGGACGATCTGGAGCCCCAGATTCCCGGCCGTCTGGGCGTCGAAGCCCTCGGGCAGGCCCGAGCCGTCGTCCTGGACGGTGATCAGCAGCCTGCTGTCGGGCCGCTGGGGGCCGCGTACCGCCGAGACCTCGACCGAGCCCCGCTCCCCCGCCGGGAATGCGTGCTCCAGCGCGTTCTGCAGGACCTCGGTCAGCACCATCGACAGCGGGGTGGCGACCTCGGCGTCGAGAATGCCGAACCGGCCGATCCGGCGGCAGTCGACCTTGCCCGGTGAGATCTCCGCCACCATCGCGATGACCCGGTCCGCGATCTCGTCGAACTCCACCCGCTCGTCGAGGTTCTGGGAGAGGGTCTCGTGGACGATGGCGATCGACCCCACCCGCCGTACGGCCTCGTTCAGGGCCTCCCGGCCGCGGACCGAGTCCATCCGGCGGGCCTGGAGCCGCAGCAGCGCGGCGACGGTCTGGAGATTGTTCTTCACCCGGTGGTGGATCTCCCGGATGGTGGCGTCCTTGGTGATCAACTCGCGTTCGCGCCGCCGCAGTTCGGTGACGTCTCGGAGCAGGACCAGGGACCCGATCCGGGTGCCCTTGGGGCGGAGCGGAATGGTCCGGAGCTGGATCACGCCGCCGTTGCCCTCGACCTCGGTCTCCCGGGGCGCGTAGCCGCTGGCCAGCTTGACCAGCGCCTCGTCCACCGGGCCCCGGGAGGGCGCCAGTTCGGCGGTGACCTGGCCCAGATGATGGCCGACGAGGTCGGAGGCGAGCCCGAGGCGGTGATAGGCGGAGAGCGCGTTGGGGCTGGCGTACTGCACCACGCCCTCGGAGTCCAGCCGGATCAGCCCGTCGCCGACCCGTGGCGAGGCGTCCATGTCGACCTGCTGCCCCGGGAACGGGAAGGACCCGGCGGCGATCATCTGGGCCAGGTCGGAGGCGGACTGGAGATAGGTCAGCTCCAGCCGGGACGGGGTCCGCACGGTCAGCAGATTGGTGTTACGGGCGATCACGCCCAGCACCCGGCCCTCGCGCCGGACCGGGATGGACTCGACCCGTACGGGGACCTCCTCCCGCCACTCCGGATCGCCCTCGCGCACGATCCGCCCCTCGTCCAGGGCGGCGTCCAGCAGCGGCCGGCGGCCCCTGGGCACCAGATGGCCGACCATGTCGTCCTGGTAGGACGTGGGGCCGGTATTGGGCCGCATCTGGGCGACGGAGACATAGCGCGTCCCGTCCCGGGTCGGGACCCAGAGCACGAGATCGGCGAAGGAGAGATCGGAGAGCAGCTGCCACTCCGATACCAGCAGATGGAGCCACTCGAGGTCCGAGTCGCCGAGGGCGGTGTGCTGGCGTACGAGGTCGTTCATGGAGGGCACAGATGCGAGCGTACCCGCGGTCGATGAGGAAGATGAGAGCCCGGATGAGACTTCGAACTGTTCGCCGCCGACGCATGGACATCCATGAATGGTCTAGTCCACAATGAAGTCATCGAGAACTTCCGCCCTCCCCGCACAGGTGGGCGGATGAGGGACGCGTGCTCTCTGCCCTGACTGCGACGCGCCCCTCCCCATCGGCCGCGCGGGCCCGCACACTCGCCCGGCCGGAGCACTCCGGGCTGCGGTGCCGGGCGGGTTGAGGGTCCCGCCAGGCGCCGCGGCCCGCGGGTTTTTCCCCCGCCGAGCGCCGCCGCCCCGGCTGCGCCGGGCATTGGGGGACCCCAGCGCCTCGCCCCTCCCGGGCCGCGCCCAGCCACTGATTCTTGTTCGCGGCCTGCGGACCGGCCGTGGTTGCTCGCGCAGTTCCCCGCGCCCCTGGGTTGCCCTTCTCTTCGCCCTCGTAGGGAGACGGCCCCTCCCCCGGGGCGGCGCTCGGGAGAGCATTTAGGGGCGCGGGGAACTGCGCGACAAGCCAGCCACCGGGCCGCGGGCCGGGACGCGCCGTCGTCGGCAGACGCGACCGGGTAGTAGGCGGTGCCCCGGAGGGCCAAGGCGCTGGGGGTCCCCCCATTGCCGAAGGCATAGGGGGCGGAACTGCGCGACAAGCCACCCACCGGGCCGCAGGCCGGGACACACCGTCGTCGGCAGACGCGACCGACTGAAGGGGGAGACCCGTTCCCCCTGCCGGGGCGGCGAGAAGGGCAACCAGGGGCTCGGGGAACTGCGAGACAAGTCACCCACCGGGCCGCGGGCCGGAACGTACCGTCGTCGGCAGACGCGACCGGGTAGTAGGCGGTGCCCCGGAGGGCCAAGGCTCTGGGGGTCCCCCCATTGCCGAAGGCATAGGGGGCGGAACTGCGAGACAAGCCACCCACCGGGCCACAGGCCGGGACGCGCCGTCGTCGGCAGACGCGACCGTCCCCGACGCACCTGCCGCCCCGGCGGGACGCGCCCCGGAGCCGGAGGCTCAAGGGGCTAGCGGGTCTCCGTGACCTTGGCGAGAGCCCGCGGCGCGTCCGGGTCCTGGCCGCGCGCGAGGGTGACCTCGTAGGCGAGGAGCTGGAGCGGGAGGATCTCCAGGACGGGCTGGAGGTTCTCGGGGAGGCCGTCCGTCGGCAGGACGAAGCCGGCCGACGCGGCGGCGACCTGTCGTGCGGGGCCGACGACGACGAGGTCGGCGCCCCGGCCCCGGAGCCGGTCGAGCACGGGCTGGAGCGCTTCGCCGCCGCGGCCGTCGGTGACGACCGCGATGACCGGGGAGATGTTGTCGACCATGGCGAGGGGCCCGTGGAGCAGGTCGGCTCCGGAGTAGGAGAGCGCCGGGATGTAGCTGGTCTCCATGAGCTTGAGGGCGGCTTCCTTGGCGGTGGGGTACCCGTACCCCCGGGATGTGATGACCATCCGTTCGGCGAACCGGTAGCGCCCCGCGAGCCGGCGGACCTCGTCGCCCCGGGCGAGGGTGCGTTCCGCGAGGTCGGGGAGTTCGGCGGCGGGCGCCCCGTCGGCGCCTTTGAGCCCCTGGACGAGGAGGTAGAGCGCGAGCAGGGTCGCGGTGTACGTCTTGGTCGCGGGCAGCGCCTTCTCGGGTCCCGCGAGGACGTCGATATGGAATTCGGAGACGGCGGCGAGCGGCGAGTCGGGGTTGTTGGTGACGGCGAGCGTCACGGCGCCCGCTTCCCGGGCGGCCCGGGTGGAGGCGACGAGGTCGGGTGAGCCGCCGGACTGGCTGACGGTGATCACGAGGACGTCCCGCAGATCGGGCCTGGCCCCGTACGCCGTGGTGGTGGACATGGAGGTGAGCCCGCAGGGCAGCCCCAGCTCGATCTCCAGCAGGTACTTCGCGTAGAGGGCCGCGTTGTCGGAGGTGCCCCGGGCGGTGAGCAGGACGAAGCGGGGCGCGCGGGCGGCGACGGCGGCCGCGGTCTCCCGGATCGCGGGGGCGCCGTCCCGGAGGATGCGCCGGAGCACGGCGGGCTGTTCCGCGGTTTCGGCGGCCATCAGGCGGCCGGGGCGTTCGCGGTGTTCGTCGTCGGGGGGTGCCGGGTCCGTCGCAGCCATTTTCCGTTGCCTCCAGCGGGCGTCGGTGCGCCGAAGGGGCCACCGGCGGCATAAGCCGCCGGTGGCCCCCCGGCACAGCACACGGTCCGCCGGGTCAGTCCCCCGCGCTCTTCGCGCCGGTGATGACCTCGGCGGCGGCCCGTCCGCAGACGCGGGCGGCGCCGTGGGTGGCGATGTGCAGCGCGCCCTTGGGTTCGGCCCGGTTGAGGCCCATCTCCACCACGACCGTGTCGGGCCGGGCGGCGAGGACCGCGTCGAGGGCCGTCGCCATCCAGGGGTGGCGGTGGACATCGCGTACCACTGCGACGATCCTACGGTCTGCCGCCGCCGCCAGCACCTCACCGGCGAGGTCGCCGGCGGCTTCGACGGGGACGTCGGTGTGGGTCGCGGTGAGCGTCCCGGGCACCAGGGCCGTCAGTTCTCCGGCGACGCCCCACGGGGTCTCGTCACCGACGGCGATGTTCGCCTCGGGCGAGAAGGTGACGACGTACGGCGGCTCGGTGACCGGCTCGTACGGCTCCTCACCGGGGGTGATCTGGACGGCCCGCCGGGCGGCGACCAGGCCGACATCGTTGGCACCGGCGGTGGCACCGGCGCGGATGCCGAGCGCGGTCCCCTCCTGCATTTCCGCGCCCGGCTCCGCGTCGGCCCCCCGGGCCCGGCGCGTCCAGTCGGCGAGGGCGCGTACTCGCGCCGCCGCGTCGGCCAGCCGCTCCTCGGGCAGGTCACCGTCCCGGACCGCGGCGACGATGGCGTCCCGCAGTGCCAGTACGGTCGCCTCGTCGGCGAGTCCTCCGCCGACGCAGATCGCGTCGGCGCCCGCGGCGAGCGCGAGGACGGAGCCGCGTTCGATGCCGTACACCGCGGCGATGGCCTGCATCTCCATACCGTCGGTGACGATCAGCCCGTCGAAGCCCAGCTCCTCGCGGAGGAGGCCGGTGAGGATCCGGGGGCTGAGGGTCGCCGGACGGTCGGCGTCGAGTACGGGCACCAGGATGTGCGCGCTCATGACCGCCTTGGCGCCGGCCGCGATGGACTCGCGGAACGGCAGCAGGTCGCGGGCGTGCAGGGTGTCGAGTCCGACGTCGATCCGGGGCATCGCGTGGTGGGAGTCGACATTGGTGTCCCCGTGGCCGGGGAAGTGCTTCACACAGGCGGCGACTCCGGCGGCCTGGAGGCCGTGGACGTACGCGACGGTGTGCCGGGCGGTCAGTCCGGCGTCGGCGCCGAAGGACCGGACCCCGATGACGGGGTTGTCCGGGTTGGCGTTGACGTCGGCGGACGGCGCCCAGTTGAGGTCGACGCCGCAGGCGGCGAGCCGCCGGCCGAGGGCGTGCGCGACGTCCCGGGTGAGCCCGGTGTCGTCGACGGTGCCGAGGGCGTAGTTGCCCGGGAAGGAGGAGCCTTCGACCACCTCCAGGCGGGTGACGTCGCCGCTCTCCTCGTCGATGGCGATGAGGAGGTCGTCGCGTTCGGCCCGGAGCTGGGCGTTGAGCGCCGTGAGCTGCTCGGGGGTGGTGATGTTCCGGCCGAAGAGGCCGACGGCGCCGAGCCCGTCGGCGATCTGGCGGAGCAGCCAGTCGGGGGCGGTGGTGCCCTCGAAGCCGGGCTGGAGGACGGTGAGGGCGTCACGGCTGAGCTGGCCGGTCGCCCGCAGGTCGTTGGTCATGGAAGTCACCGCGGATTATCCCTTCACCGCACCGTCGGAGAGCCCGCTTACGGCTCCGCGCTGGAGGTAGAGGAAGAGGAGCAGTACCGGAATGGCGAAGAGGGACGACGCCGCCATGGTGGCGCCCCAGTCGTTGCCGAAGACGGACTGGAATCCGGAGAGCCAGAGCGGCAGGGTCTGGTATTCGACCTGCTTGTTGAGGACCAGCACCATCGGGAACTCGTTCCAGGCGGTGATGAAGCCGAACATCGAGGTCGACATCAGACCGGGGGCGAGCAGCGGGAAGATCACCTTGATGAACGCCTGGCGGCGGGAGCAGCCGTCGACCATGGCGGCCTCCTCCAGCTCCCTGGGCACGGCGGCGACGAAGCCGCGGAGCGTCAGGAGGGTGAAGGGGAGGATCATCACCATGTAGAAGATCGTCAGCGGGATCAGGCTGTTCAGCATGTCGGCGTCGCGGACGATGAAGTAGATGGAGATGACCATCACTTCCCAGGGCGCCATCTGGGCGATCATGAAGCCGATGATGAAGCCGCGCCGTCCCTTGAACTTCATCCGGGCCAGTGCGAAGGACGCGGCCAGGGCGATCATCAGGGAGAAGATCACCGCGAGGAGTGTCACGGTGAACGAGTTGGCGACGAACGTCCAGAAGTTCTCCGCGTCGATCGCCGACTTGAAGTGCTGCATCGTCGGTTCGAGCGGGATCCACACCGGGGTGTCGGCGACGATGTCCGGCGTCTTCTTGAATGCCGTGGCGAACATCCAGTAGACGGGGAAGGCGAAGAAGGCGACCAGGAGTACGGCGGTCGCGTTGGGCCAGAAGCGGCCGAACAGGGAACGCTTCATCGCACGTCCTCCTCTTGCTTGAGCACGATCCGGAGGTAGTAGGACGTCAGGAACAGCATGATCACGATGGTGAGCATCGCGATGGCCGCG
The DNA here is from genome assembly GCF_040641415.1 of Streptomyces sp. NPDC020875. Lineage (NCBI taxonomy): Bacteria > Bacillati > Actinomycetota > Actinomycetes > Kitasatosporales > Streptomycetaceae > Streptomyces > Streptomyces sp. NPDC020875. The sequence goes on from NZ_JBFADP010000063.1 coordinate 23,651, forward strand.
CCCATGCCGTAGTGCTGGTTGCCCATGCCCTCGATGTAGGCGTAGACGGGGAGGATCTCGGTGAGCCGGTCGGGACCACCGCGGTTGATGTTGAGCACCTGGACCAGGGCCTTGAAGACCCAGATGATCTCCAGGAACGTGGTGGCGTAGAGGAACGGCCGCAGGAAGGGCATGGTCACCGAGGTGAACTGGCGCCAGGCGTTGGCGCCGTCCAGTGCGGCGGCCTCGTACAGCTCCTTCGGAATGGTGGTCGTCGCCGCGTAGAGGGAGAGGGCGACGAACGGGATCGACTGCCAGACGATCAGCAGGGTGATCACGAAGAAGGTGGACATCTGGGTGCCGAACCAGTTGTGGTTGGCCATCCCGTCGAAGCCGAGCTGGACCAGGACCCAGTTGACGACACCGAAGCGCTGGGCGAAGAGCCACTGGTAGACAGTGGTGGAGGCGACGACCGGCATGGCCCAGGCGAGCACGAGCCCGATCATCAGGGCGAAGCGCATCTTCTTGCCGAGGCGGGCGAGCAGCAGACCTACGAGGGTACCCAGAATCATGATCAGCAGGACGTTGACGCCGGTGAAGGCGATCGAGCGTCCGGTGACCCGCCAGAATTCCTCGCCGGTGAGGATTTCCCGGTAGTTGTCGATGCCGTTCCACTCGGTGAGACGCTGGATCAGCTGTCTCATATTGAGGTTCTGGAACGACAGAACCGCGTTGTTCACCAGGGGCCACCCCAGGAAGACCAGGGTGACGCCTACCGCGGGAAGCAGCAACAGATAAGGAACGAAATCGCCGACTCTGCGCGGCGCTTTGGGCCTGCCCTTGCCCTTGACCGGAGGGGTGGGTACCTCCGCGGGGCCGGAAGGCGCCCGTTCGGTCTGCACGGTCATGCTCGCCATCTCTTCACTAGGCGCTCGGGGGACAGCAGTCGGCGGCCGGGGCAGGGCCGTGAGACCCCCGCCCCGGCCGCCGGATTCGGTTACTGCTTCTGCGACAGGCGCTTGTTGAAGTCGCCCTCGACCTGCTTGGCGGCGTCCGCCGGGGACTTACCGCTCACCACGGCGGTGAGGTAAGCCTTGATCGGGTTGGGCTCGTTCTCGACGGAGGCCCACTCGGCGATCAGCGGGGTGGTGCCACCGAACTTGGCGGACGGCGCGGCGGCCTCGGCGACCGGGTTGCCCGTCAGGTTGGAGTTGAGGGACTCCTTGTTCGGGATGACGCCGCTGGCCTTGGCCAGACCGCCCTCGTACTTGTCGGACAGCAGCAGCTTCAGGAACTCCTTGGCGAGCGCCTTGTTCTTGCTGCCCTCGGCCACGGCGACGTTGGAGCCGCCGAGGAAGACGCCCTCGGGCTTGTCCGGGGTCTCACCGGGGATGGTGAAGTAGCCGAGGTCCTTCTCGATGGCCGGGTTCGCCTTGATGGCGGTGGCGCCCTCCCAGCCCATGCCGATGAAGGCACCGACGTTGCCCTTGGCGAAGACGTCGGCCTGCTGCGGGGTGGCCTCGTCCTTGTCCTTGGGCGCCTTGGAGTACGCCTGCATCTTCTTGTATTCCTCGGCGGCGGCCTGGACCTTCGGGTCAGCCAGGTTGGAGACCCACTTGTCGCCGTCCTTCTTGACCAGCTCGCCACCCTGGCCGATCACCAGACCGACGAAGTGGTACCAGTTCTGGCCGGGCAGGTAGATCGGCTCCTTGCCCTTCGCCTTGATCTTGTCGAGCGCGGCGTAGAACTCGGCGCGGGTCTTCGGCGGCGCGGCGATGCCGGCCTCGGCGAAGACCTTCTTGTTGTAGACCACGACGCGGTTGGCGAAGTACCACGGGGCGGCGTACTGCTTGCCCTCGAAGACGGACGCCTTGTTCAGGGTCTCGGACCAGTCGGCGCCGATCGCGGACTTCACGTCACCCAGGTCGGCGAGACCGCCGGTCTTGGCGTACGCGGGGGTCTGGGTGTTGCCGATCTCGAAGACGTCGGGCGGGTTCTCCTCGGAGAGGGCGGTCGTCAGCTTCTGCTGAATACCGTTCCACGCCTGCTTCTCGTACTTCAGCTTGGCGCCGGTCTTGGCCTCGAACTCCTTGGTGAGGTCGGCCAGCCACTGGTCCGGCGTGGAGCCGTCCATGGCCCAGAAGGTCAGGGTCTGACCCTTGTAGCTGCCGTCCTTGCCGGGGCCGCCCTCGTCCTTCTTCTTGTCGTCCGAGCCACATGCGGCAACACTGACCAACATGCCCGCGACACCGATCGCCGCGATGAGCTTGCGCTTCACGCCACCCTCCTAAGGGATGCCTGCCACCCCGCCCACCACGAAGCGATACGGGAAAAGTACTGCCTGGGGCTGGGACCTGGTCTTTAATGGTTTAGACCAGTACCGGGAGCTTGGCCTAGACCTTTGGGGCTGTCAAGGCTCGATAAACCTGCCTGTCCAGTCCGTTATCGGACCGACATCTGGGCACGATCCGGGCGCCCTTGGGGCATCCCCTTGGACTAGACCAACCCTAGCCCCCTCGGTGTATAAGAAGCAGTGGTGTCCCCATGGAGACAGAAATCCAGGCGGGAGAGGGTCACTCCCCGGGACCGGCCCGTGCCACGATGTGATCCGCTACAGACGGAGGAGCCGGTGACGGCAGCGCAGCAGTCGGGAACGGGAAGGCGGGCCATGACGACGGACGGGGTGGTTGCGGAGACCGAGGCGGGAGCACCGACCCGGACCGCGCGCGTACCCAAGTACTACCGCCTCAAGCGGCACCTGCTGGACATGACGGAGACCCTTCCGCCCGGTACGCCCGTACCGCCGGAACGGACCCTCGCCGCCGAGTTCGACACCTCCCGCACCACGGTCCGCCAGGCGCTCCAGGAGCTGGTCGTCGAAGGCAGGCTCGAACGGATCCAGGGCAAGGGCACATTCGTCGCCAAGCCCAAGGTGTCCCAGGCGCTCCAGCTGACCTCGTACACCGAGGACATGAAGGCCCAGGGCCTCGAACCCACCTCCCAGCTTCTCGACATCGGGTACGTCACCGCGGACGACACCCTCGCCGGACTGCTCGACATCACCACCGGCGGCCGGGTCCTGCGGATCGAACGGCTCCGGCTGGCCAGCGGTGAGCCGATGGCGATCGAGACGACGCATCTCTCCGCGAAGCGCTTCCCGGCGCTGCGGCGCAGCCTCGTCAAGTACACGTCCCTCTACACCGCCCTCGCCGAGGTGTACGACGTCCACCTCGCCGAAGCCGAGGAGACCATCGAGACGTCCCTGGCGACGCCGCGGGAAGCGGGGCTGCTCGGGACGGACGTGGGCCTGCCGATGCTGATGCTCTCGCGGCATTCGCTGGACGCGCAGGGGGAGCCGGTGGAGTGGGTCCGCTCGGTGTACCGCGGCGACCGCTACAAGTTCGTCGCCCGCCTCCGCCGCCCCCACGACTGACGCCGCCTCTTTACGGCACCCGCGCCCCTGAAGCCTCCCTTCAGGGGCGCGCCCCTTTTCCGAACCGCCCCGCGCCGCGCCTCCCTGAGCTTGCTCACAGTCCGCACCCCGGCGGTGGGCTTGTCGCGCAGTTCCGCCCCCTATGCCTTCGGCAATGGGAGGACCCCCAGCGCCTTGGCCCTCCGGGTGAGGCCCACAACCCCGGGCCGCGCCCAGCCACTGATTCTTGTTCGCGGTCCGCGCCACCGTCGTGGCCGTTCGCGCAGTTCCCCGCGCCCCTGGGTTGCTCTTCTCGTCGCCCTCGCAGGGAGACGACCCCTCCCCCCGGGGCGGCGCTCGGGAGAGCATTTAGGGGCTCGGGGAACTGCGAGACAAGCCACAGGCGGCCCGCAGGACGGCCGGAACGGGGAGAGAGGCCGCCAGGCGCGACACAACATGTGGGGGGTACGTCGCGGGCCCGCCCCCACATGTATGCTCATCTCGCTGTCGTCGCAGAGGAATCCGGTGCGAATCCGGAACTGTCCCGCAACGGTGATCTTCGGCATACTTTGTCATGCCGCAAGCGAGTCCGGCCGTCTGCCGACAGTGCACCCGGTCGTCCGACCCGGTGCCCAGACGTCCGGGCCTCGTGGTTGGGCCGGTGGACGCCGTCGCGTGTCGCCCGCCGGACGAGGCCGGGCCCGCTCCGGCCTGCCGCCGTTCCTCTCGCCACCGGTCCGTGAGCCGAGCGAGGGAGTGCTCCACGTGACCATCGCGCCTGCCGATCCGGCTTCAGGCATCGCCGCCCCGGCGGTGTCCGCGCCCGAGGACGGCCCGGGGACCGCGCTGCTGCGGACCCTGACCGATCTCACCGCCGATCTGCCGGACACCGACCCCGGCAGGGTCGCCGCCGCCGCGCTCCGCGGCCGGCACCCCGGTTCGGACGCGGCGGAGCTGCGGCAGCTGGCCACGGACGCCGCCGCCGGGCTGATCTCCGAGGACCCGGCGTACTCCCGGCTGGCCGCCCGGCTGCTGACCCGGACGATCGCCGACGAGGCCGCGGGTCAGGGCGCGGTCTCGTTCTCCGCCTCGGTCGCGGTGGGTCACACCGAGGGCCTGATCGCGGACCGTACGGCCGCTTTCGTGGCCCGTTACGCGGACCGCCTGGACGCCGTGATCGACCCGGCGGGCGACGACCGGTTCGGCTACTTCGGGCTGCGTACCCTCTACAGCCGGTATCTGCTGCGCCATCCGATCACCCGGCAGGTCGTGGAGACCCCGCAGCACTTCATGCTGCGGGTCGCTTCGGGACTGGCCGAGGACGACAGTGTCCGCGCCCTGGACGAGGTCGTGGCGCTGTACGGGCTGATGAGCCGGCTGGACTACCTGCCCTCGTCGCCGACGCTCTTCAATTCGGGCACCCGGCACCCGCAGATGTCGTCCTGCTATCTGCTGGACTCGCCGCTGGACGAGCTGGACTCCATCTACGACCGGTACCACCAGGTCGCCCGGCTGTCGAAGCACGCGGGCGGGATCGGGCTCTCGTACTCCCGGATCCGGGCCCGCGGCTCCCTCATCCGGGGCACGAACGGCCACTCCAACGGCATCGTGCCGTTCCTGAAGACCCTCGACGCCTCGGTCGCGGCGGTGAACCAGGGCGGTCGGCGCAAGGGCGCGGCGGCCGTCTACCTGGAGACCTGGCACGCGGATATCGAGGAGTTCCTGGAGCTGCGGGACAACACGGGCGAGGACGCCCGCCGCACCCACAACCTCAATCTGGCGCACTGGATCCCGGACGAGTTCATGCGCCGGGTCGACGCGGACGCCGAGTGGTCGCTCTTCTCCCCGGCCGACGCCCCCGAGCTGGTCGATCTGTGGGGCGACGAGTTCGACGCCGCGTACCGGGCGGCGGAGGCGAAGGGCCTGGCCCGTAAGACGATGCCCGCCCGGGAGCTGTACGGGCGGATGATGCGGACCCTGGCCCAGACCGGCAACGGCTGGATGACGTTCAAGGACGCCGCGAACCGGACCGCGAACCAGACCGCCGAGCCGGGCCACACGGTCCACTCGTCGAATCTGTGCACCGAGATCCTGGAGGTCACGGACGACGGCGAGACCGCGGTCTGCAATCTGGGCTCGGTCAACCTGGGCGCCTTCGTGGCCGGTGACGACCTCGACTGGGAGCGGCTGGACGCCACGGTCCGGACGGCCGTGACCTTCCTCGACCGGGTCGTGGACATCAACTTCTACCCGACCGAGCAGGCGGGCCGCTCCAATGCCCGCTGGCGGCCGGTGGGCCTGGGCGCGATGGGCCTCCAGGACGTCTTCTTCAAGCTGCGGCTGCCGTTCGACTCGCCCGAGGCCCGGGCGCTGTCGACCCGGATCGCCGAGCGGATCATGCTGGCCGCGTACGAGGCGTCCGCCGAGCTGGCCGAGCGGCACGGCACGTTCCCGGCGTGGGAGAAGACCCGGGCGGCCCGGGGCGTGTTCCACCCGGACCACTACGGTGTCGATTCGGCCTGGCCGGAGCGGTGGGCGGCGCTGCGCGAGCGGATCGCGGCGACCGGGATGCGCAACTCGCTGCTGCTGGCGATCGCGCCGACCGCGACGATCGCCTCCATCGCGGGGGTCTACGAGTGCATCGAGCCCCAGGTCTCCAATCTCTTCAAGCGGGAGACGCTGTCGGGTGAGTTCCTCCAGGTGAACTCGTATCTGGTGGCGGATCTGAAGGAGCTGGGCGTCTGGGATGCCCAGACCCGGGAGGCGCTGCGCGACGCCAGCGGCTCGGTCCAGGGCTTCTCCTGGGTCCCGGCGGAGATCCGGGAGCTGTACCGGACGGCGTGGGAGATCCCGCAGCGGGGTCTGATCGACATGGCGGCGGACCGTACGCCCTATCTCGACCAGTCGCAGTCGCTGAATCTGTTCCTGGAGACGCCGACCATCGGGAAGCTCAGCTCGATGTACGCGTACGCCTGGAAGCGGGGTCTGAAGACCACGTACTACCTGCGGTCCCGGCCCGCGACCCGGATCGCCCGCGCGGCGACGGGCTCGACCGCCGCCACCGCTCCCGTCCCCTCTCCTTCATCTCCCTCCTCTCCTTCATCTCCTTCCTCCGCCGTACCGGCGCAGGTCACGCCCGAAGAGGCGCTCGCCTGCTCCCTGGAGAACCCCGAGTCCTGCGAGGCGTGCCAGTAATGTCCGAGACCACTACCACCGCCGCGGCCACCGGGCGTACCCAGAATCTGCTGGACCCGGGGTTCGAGCTGACCCTGCGGCCGATGCGCTACCCCGACTTCTACGAGCGGTACCGCGACGCGATCAAGAACACCTGGACCGTCGAGGAGGTCGACCTCCACTCCGACGTCGCCGACCTGGCCAAGCTCACCCCCGGTGAGCAGCATCTGATCGGCCGCCTGGTGGCGTTCTTCGCCACCGGTGACTCGATCGTCGCCAACAACCTGGTGCTCACCCTCTACAAGCACATCAACTCCCCCGAGGCGCGGCTGTATCTGAGCCGTCAGCTCTTCGAGGAGGCGGTGCACGTCCAGTTCTATCTGACCCTGCTGGACACCTATCTCCCCGACCCGGAGGACCGTACGGCGGCCTTCGCGGCGGTCGAGAACATCCCCTCCATCCGGGAGAAGGCGCAGTTCTGCTTCCGCTGGATGGACCAGGTCGAGAAGCTGGACACGCTGGAGACCAAGGCGGACCGCCGGCGCTTCCTGCTCAACCTGATCTGCTTCGCGGCCTGTATCGAGGGCCTGTTCTTCTACGGCGCCTTCGCCTACGTCTACTGGTTCCGCTCGCGCGGTCTGCTGCACGGCCTGGCTACCGGCACCAACTGGGTGTTCCGCGACGAGACCATGCACATGAACTTCGCCTTCGAGGTCGTCGACACGGTCCGCAAGGAGGAGCCGGAGCTGTTCGACGACGAGCTGCGGCAGCAGGTCACGGACATGCTGAAGGAGGCCGTGGAGGCCGAGCTGCAGTTCGGCCGTGACCTGTGCGGCGACGGTCTGCCGGGGATGAACACCGAGTCGATGCGCGAGTACCTCCAGTGCGTGGCCGACCAGCGGCTGGTCCGGCTGGGCTTCGCGCCGGTGTACGGCTCGGAGAACCCGTTCTCGTTCATGGAGCTCCAGGGCGTCCAGGAGCTGACCAACTTCTTCGAGCGCCGCCCGTCGGCGTACCAGGTCGCGGTGGAGGGCTCGGTCGGCTTCGACGACGACTTCTGAGCCGTACGGCACCGGGCCGGACGGCCTCGGAACGGGCCCGGTGCCCCCGCCGAAGGGGGGGGCGCCGGGCCCGTTCCCGTACCCGGCCGCCGGGACTCGCCGGGCCCGGCGGCCGTCAGTCCCGGGGGTCGATCGGGGTCAGTACCCCGAGCCGGTTCTCCAGCGCCTGACCGGCGGCCAGGCACAGGTCCTCCCGGAAGGCCCGGCCGATGAGCTGGACGCCCGTCGGGAGTCCGGCCGTGACGCCCGTGGGCACGGCGACCGCGGGTACCCCGACGAAGCTGGTCACGGCGGAGAGCCGGAGCGCCGTCGCCACCCGGTCGCGGCCCGCCGGGTCCCGGGACTCGATTCCCGGTTCGACCGGTGGTTCGGTGAAGACCGGGCCCAGGAGCAGCGGATACGTGTCGAGGAATTCGGCCCAGGCCCGGCGGATCGTCAGCCGTCGGGCCAGTAGCCGGACCAGTCCGGCGGAGTCGGCGGGTTCGACGCGCTCCATGGTCATAGCGATGTAGCGGTCGCCGCCGTCGCCGAGGAGCTGCCGGACGAGCGGCCAGGCGGGCGCGAACTCGGTGACCGTGAGGGTGTCGTACGCGGCCAGCGCCTCCGCGAACAGCGGCAGCTCGGTCACCTCGTGGACGTCGTAGCCCGCGTCGCGCAGCGCGTCGGCGGCGGTCGCGATCGCCCCGGCGACCACGGGATGCACCCCGAGGCCGCCGGGGTCGGTGACGACGGCGACCTTCACCGGGCCGGGGAGCGGTTCGCCGTACGGCGGTACGGGCACGGCCCGGGGGTCGCGCGGGTCCGGCCCGGCCAGGGTCTCGTAGGCGAGGCGCAGATCGGCGACCGAGCGGGCCAGCGGGCCGTCCGTGACCAGGATCTGCGACGCGGGCCCCGGATCGTCGGGGCCGATCACCCGGGGGTCGGCGGGGAACCGGCCGGGGGTCGGCTTCAGTCCGGTCACCCCGCAGAAGGAGGCGGGCAGCCGGACCGAGCCGCCCGCGTCGTTGCCGAGTCCGATGGCGGCCATCCCGGTGGCGACCGCGACCCCGTCGCCGCCGCTGGAACCGCCCGGGGTTCGGGCCGGGTCCCACGGGTTGACCGTGTCGCCGAAGAGGTCGCTGCGGCTGTGCATCCCGGCCAGGACCAGGGTCGGCATATTGGTATGGCCGACCGGTACGGCTCCGGCGGCCCGCAGCCGGACCACCGGGATCGCGTCGGCGGCGGCCACCAGGTCCCGGAACCGCTCGACGCCGAAGGTGGTCGGCACCCCGGCGACCGGTGTCGTCTCCTTGACCGTGAACGGCACCCCGGCCAGGTCGTTTCTTTCGGATCAGGCTGGGATAGGGAGCGGGGTCTGGTGCCGTGGATCGCAAGGCGGAGGATTGAGCCACTGCGGTGGGGGTACGCCCCCTGGGCTTCGCCCGGGGGGACCCCCACCCGCGCCGTTAGGCGCAGGGGGCCATTGGTGATTGACGACAACGCGGCGTGGGGGTACCGCCCGGGCCGCCAGGCCCAGGGGGAGCGCGGTGCCAGGGCACGCGAGCCCCAGCAAGATCCGAAAGAGACGGCCTAGCGGCCCGGGGTCCTCGCCCGCCGCGATCCGCCGGTCGATCGCGGCGGCGGTCTCCCGCGCGCTCTCCGCCATGAGCTGGGTGACCGCGTTGACCCGGGGGTCGACCTCGGCGATCCGGCCGAGATGGCTCTCCGTCAGCTCCGCCGCCGTCAGCCGCCACGGGGCGGTGTGGTCGTCGTCGTACGACACCGTTCTCGTCCTCCAGGGCCTCGTTCCGATGCACTTGCATCGGAACCGTATCCTGGCAGCGATGCAACCGCATCGGAATACCGCGGCAGCCCGGCACCGGGCCGACCCAGGGGGTTCGAGGAGCTATGCCGAGAACGGTCGACACCGAGGCCCGGCGGCGCCGGATCGCCGACGCGGTCCGCGCCCTCGCCGACGAACACGGCCTCGAAGGGGTGACCCTGCGGGACGTGGCGGCCCGCGCGGGCGTCTCCATGGGGGCCGTCCAGCGCTGCTTCCGTACGAAGGACGAGATGCTGAGGTTCGCCCTGACCGAGGTCGGCGAACGGATCGGGACCCGGGTCAGGGCCGGGGCCGATATCCCGACCGCCCCGGGATCGCTCACCGGCCTCGCCCGCGCGGTCACCGAGGTCGCCCTGGTCGACGCGGCCGACAGCGCCGACGCCCGGGTCTGGCTCTCGTTCGTCGCCCAGGCCGCCGTCACCGACTCCCTCGCGGCCGTACTGCGCGCCGACTACACGGAGCTGGAAGAGCTGTTCGTCCGGCTGCTGCTCCGCGCGGCCGGACCGGACGGGGGCCGGGAGCCGGAGGCCGTACGGGAGGCCCGCGCACTGCTCGCCCTCGCGGACGGCCTCACCATGCACGTCCTGGTCGGCCATCGCACCTCGGCGGAGGCGGGAGAGGTCGTCCGGACCCAACTCGCGGCCCTGGAAAGCAGGTTCATCACCCACACGAGTGGTTCTGAGTAAACAAACCAGCGGCCTCGGCGGCGAGCGTAATCTCGGAACGCATCAAGACTCACGGTAATCACCTGAGCACGTCGAGGAGTTGGTTCCGATGTCCGCCGACGACACCGAGAACACCGAGAACATCAACAACGCCGACGCCGAGCCGATGGACAGGCCGAGGACCCCGTACGGAACGGAGCTGCGCCGCCGACGGCTCGCGGCGGGCCTGACCCAGCAGGTACTGGCCGACCGCGCGATCATGACCCGTACGCACATCGCCCATATCGAGGCGGGCCGCCGGAAGCCCTGCCTCCAGGACGCCCGGCGGCTGGACGCGGCACTCGACACGGGCGGGGTGTTCGTCAACTTCCTGCCGCTGCTGAATGTGCGGCAGGTCGCCCGGCACTTCGAGGCGGCTCGCCACTTCGAGCAGATGGCGAACATGATCCGGGAGTACGGCGGTCTGCTGATCCCGGGTCTGCTCCAGACCGAGGGCTTTATGAGGGCGCTGTTCCGGCGCCACTTCCCGTCGAAGCCCGCAGAGCAGGTCGAATCGGCCGTCACCGCGCGGCTCGACCGGGCCCAGATCCTGCTGGACCCCGTGGAGCCGGTCTTCATGGCGCTGCTGGACGAGGCGGCGCTACGGCGCGAGGTGGGGGGCCGGGCGGTCATGGCGGAGCAGTTGCGCCATATCCAGGCCCTGGGCGAATCGGACCGGATCCGGGTCCATGTCCTCCCGTTCGAGCTGGGCAGCCATGCCCTGCTGAACTGCAATACGACCCTGATGTGGTTCGAGGACATGCCCCCGATCGCCTATACGGAAGCACTCAACTCCGGTTGCCTGATGGATGAACCCGACCTGGTACTACAAGTACAGACGGCCTACGATCTCGCCCTGGGGGATGCCCTGTCGCACGAGCAATCCCTGGCTCTGATCAGGACGATCGCAGAGGACTACGAAAATGAACCGCACTGACGCACCGGTCTGGCGCAAGTCCAGCTACAGCGACGGAGCTGGCGGTAACTGCGTCGAGGTCGCGGACGACGTCCCCGGCGCGGTCCCCGTGCGCGACTCCAAGGTCCCCCACGGGCCCGCCCTCAGCTTCGCCGACCCCGCCTGGGCCGCCTTCATCGGCATGGTCAAGCACGACGGCTGAACCGGCCGGGGTACGACAGAGGGCCGCCTCCTCGGGCGAATTCCAGGGGGCGGCCCTTCCCGTCGCGTACTCGCGCGTACGGCTCAGTCGTTGGCGACGACCGGATAGCGCGGCGTGCCTTCCTCCATCTGCCGGAGCGCGTCCTTGCGGTCCCGCTTGGAGAGGCGGTCGATGTACAGCCGGCCGTAGACGTGGTCCGTCTCGTGCTGGAGGCAGCGGGCGAAGTAGCCCGTGCCCTCGACCCGGATCGGGTTGCCCCGCGCGTCCTGGCCGCTGACCACCGCGTAGTCCGGGCGGGCCAGGGCCGCGTACGCGGTCGGGACGGACAGGCAGCCCTCGTTGGACTCGTCCAGGACCCGGCGGTCGGCGGGCAGCTCCTCCAGGACCGGGTTGATCACATAGCCCACGTGCCGGACGCCGTCGTCGTCCGGGCAGTCGTAGACGAAGACCTTGGCGTCCACACCGATCTGGTTGGCGGCCAGGCCGACCCCCTCGGCGGTCCGCTGGCTGGCGAACATGTCGTCGATGAGCCGCGCGAGTTCGTCGTCGAACTCGGTGACGTTCCGGCACTCCCGGTGGAGAACGGGGTTGCCGACGACCGTGATCGGACGGGACGTGCCCCGCTCGCGGTACGCCAGCTCGCGCGCCTCGGCGTCCTCCGTGTCATTGATGAACTCGTCGACGAGCGACTGGTCCGTGTCCTGCTGCGACGCCATGTGTTCCTCGAAACCCCGGGTAATCGTTCGGTGACTGGCCGAGAGGCGCCGCGCGGCGGGCGCGGGCCCCTGCGCGGGCATCCGCGCACGTACAGACTACGGCCCGGGGCCGGTCCGGGGTCCGGTGATCGTGCCGGTGGCCGGATCCGGCGGGCCCGGCGGGCGGCTCAGCAGACCTCTTCGAGGTCCCGCCACTCACGGCTGTCCGGGCTGTCGGCGACCCAGCCGTCGAGCAGCCCGCGCACCAGTCCGGCCGGGGCCGCTATGCCGCACTCGCGTTCGGGGGACCAGAGGTCGCCGGAGGTACGGTGCCCCAGCGGACCCGGGTGGCCCGGCTCGCTGTGGTCGTGCGGGTCGAGGTGTTCGCCCTCGCCCTCGGCGCTGGGCATCGACCCCTCGGAGCAGGTCCGGCAGAGCAGCCGTACCGACGACGACCAGTCCTCGGCGGCGTAACCGGCGTCCGACGCCAGCCGCTCCAGCGCGTCCCGGTCCTCCTCGGTCCCGGCTTCCAGCAGCACGACCCAGGTGGGGACGGGTGAGGGGGCCCACAGCTCGATCTCGTCGAAGACCGGGTAGGAGGGGCCCGCGGCCGTGGTCCGCTCCCCGTTGGGGACGCCGTCGTGCAGGACGACCTCGCCCCAGCGGCGGCCGGACGACGGCAGCGGCACGGAGAGGACCTCCATCCGGGCCGGGTCGAGCCTGCGGCCCCAGACGACTTCGGCCTCGCCCTCGGGCGAGAGCCGGACGGCGGCGCTGCCCAGCTCCATGCCGACGGGTTCGGTCGCGGGACCGAGCGCCGCCCGGCCACCGGTCCGCGCCCCGCCGCCGGGCACCTTCAGCCCGTACGCCTGCCAGGCGCGGCGGGCCAGCGGCCAGTCCTGGAGGGCGGTCGCCGCGATACCCACATTCCACCAGTCCGGGGCTCCGGTATCGCGGTCGAGCAGGGCGACCGCGCGCAGTCCGGCAGCCCGCGCCTGCTCCCAGTCGTGCCGGAACTTGTGCAACAGCGCCAGGTTGAACCAGGACTCGGAGAGCCAGGGCTCCAGATCGGCGGCCCGGGTCAGCAGGGCGCCCGCGTCCTCGTACCGGCCGTCGCCGATCAGCGTGAACGCGCGGTCGGTGGCCTGCCGCCACGAGGCGGACGGCCGATGCCGTACCTTCCCGAAGATCTTCACGATTCCCGCCTGCCGGTCGCTCGGGACAGTTCCCCCGGACGTGCTGTCTCGTTCCGCCCGCCGGACGCCGCCGGGGCGTCTCCCGCGGTGCCTGTCCGTACCTTCCGTACCCTTGCCGTGCCGTTGTCCGAACCTGGCCGTGCTCGTCGGTACCGGTCGGTGCCGGTCCGCCGCTCCTTCCCGCTCGCGCTGCCGCTCCCCCTCTTCGCATCCAACCATGCCGCACCGAAGGCCCGCTCATTACTCGTGGGTTACCCGGGATGGTCCGGGGCCCGGAGCGGGCGTTGTGCCCCCTGTGCCCGGCGGCGCGGGGGGATCCGTGGCCCGCCGCCCCGGCCCAGGACCCCGGCCAGCGCCTCCACGACCTCGGGCTGATGGTCGCGGCCGGTGGCGAGCCGGAGCCGTTCGAGCGCGTCCAGCGGGGTCACCGTACGGCGCCCGCCCGGTCGCGGGCCGTTCTCCCTTCCGGTTCCCCCGGTCAGATCGTCGTATGCGTTGACGGTCCGGACGATACGGGCCGTGAGCGGCTGATCGCGGTACGGATCCGCCTGCCGCTCCACCACGACGGCGACGGCCGACGGCACCCCGGTCTGCCGGACCACCGCGCCGCCCAGCAGGGCGATCCGGCGCTGCTCGGCCGCCGGGAGCGGGGCGGTGGCGCCGTCCGGCACCGGGTCGACGAGGGAGAGCTGGCCGATGTCGTGCATCAGGGCCGCGTACTCCAGGACGGTCAGATCGTCGCCGCCGAGCCCCAGCTCGCGCCCGACGGCGACGGCGAGATCGGCGACCCGGCGGGCATGTCCGGGCGGGGTGTATCCGGCGACCTCGGTGGCCCGGGCCAGGGACGCGATGGTCTGGCGGTAGGTCGTCTGGACGGCCTCGTACCGGCTGAGGGAGAGCTGGGTGAGCAGCAGCGGCAGGCTGAACACGGGCAGCGCCCACAGTCCGGCGACGGTCACGGAGAGCGCGATCACCACGCCGGTGGCGCAGACGGCGGAGCCGATACCGGGGAGCGCGCGGAGCTCGTCGCGGAGCAGGGGGCCGTACGGGAAGCCGGTGCGCGAACCGCGTACCGCCGCGCGCAGCACGCTGTCGCAGAGCGCCGTCAGCATCAGCAGGACCAGCATGGCGAGGGCGTACAGGGCGCCCGCGTAGTGGTCGGCGGGCGGTCCGGCGGCGTACAGGGGCTGGAAGCAGACGGCGGCGAAGGCGGCGACCAGGACCCGCCGGGCGAGATGGTCCGCCAGTTCGGCCCGGGAGGGCGCGGGGGCACGGGCGGGGGCGCGCGGTCCCGGTCCCGCGCCGTGGCGGCGGGGCGGCCGGGACCGGCAGGGCAGCCGGGCCCAGCAGGGCAGGGAACCGGCGAGGGTCGCGAGCAGGACCACGGCGACGACCTGGAGCGTGCCGGGTGCCGTCATCCGGCCGGCGCACTCGCCGAGGAGGGCGTATCCCAGCACTCCGGCCGCCCCGAGGGGCGCGGGGTCGCGCTCCCCCGAAGCCGAGGGCTGCCGGGCGGCCTCCCCGACGGTGATCAGCAGCCCGAAGCCGAGGGCGATCGCGAGGTGGTGCACCCCGTTGACCGCGATGCTCACCAGTCCGGCGGCGCCGAGTGCCCCGGCGGCCCCGTGGACGACCGCCCCGGGCCTCGGCCGGAGCCGGGACCGGGACCGTGGGGGGCCTTGGGTGCGGCGGGGTGGCGGGACCGGGAGTCGGCGGCGGTCGCTCATCGGGGGCCGTTCCCCGGCGCCGGGCCCGTACCGCCACCGCCGTCCGGGGCCGGGGAGTGTGCCGGGCGCGCGGTGGGCGCGGCGGACCGTTTCGGCCGGCCGGCGGGGGCCGCCGCCCCGTCCGGTGGCGGTACCGGATCCACCGGCCGCGGCGGCGGCAGCGGCTCGTCCGACGTCACCGAGGTCTGCCAGCCGTACCGCGACAACGCCCTGACCAGCGCCGACACCATCCGGGGATCGAACTGTGTGCCCGCGCACCGCTCCAGTTCCTTGAGGGCCACCGGCACCGGGCGGGCCCGGCTGTAGGAGCGGGTCGAGGTCATCGCGTCGAAGGCGTCGGCGACCGCGACGACCCGGGCGGACTCGGGGATCCCGTCCCCGTCGAGCCCGCACGGATAGCCCGTCCCGTCGAGCCGTTCGTGGTGGTGCAGGATCGCCTCGCGCGCCTCGCGGAGGAAGCCGATGCCCCGGGTGATCTCGTGCCCGTACTCCGGGTGCAGCTCGATGATCCGGCGCTCCTCCGGCGTCAGCGGGCCGTCCTTGCGCAGGATCCGGGTGGGGACGCCCAGCTTGCCCACGTCGTGCAGGATCCCGGCCAGCCGGATCGCCTCCCGCCGCCCCTCGTCCATCCGCAGCTCCAGGGCGATCAGCGCCGCCGCGCGGCCCACCCGCTCACCGTGCCCCCGGGTGTACCGGTCCTTGATGTCCACGGCCTGGACCAGGGCCCGGATGGTGGCCCGGTGCGCGGCGGCCTCCCGGTCGTACTGGGCGAACAGCCAGCAGGAGATATGGATCGGCAGCAGGACGAAGACCGCCGAGCCCGGACCGTACGGGCTGCGCCACAGGACCGCCATCACCAGCCCGGCCAGTCCGTGCACCAGATATGGCAGGGCGGCCGTGCCGACGGGGCCGCCGGGCGCACCCGGGGCGCCGGGTCCGCCCCGGCCGCCCGCCAGCCGCCAGGCCCGGCGCGGCGGCAGCCGTTCGGCGGTGACCAGGATCCCGGTCTCCAGCAGCCCCAGCACCACGCAGAAGGCGAGGGCCCCGGCCGCGGCGGCGAGCAGGGCCTGCGGGAAGTACGGCGGGCCCGGGGCGCGGGCGATCCCGATGAGTTCGTACGTCCCGGCCGCCGCCCAGGTCGCCAGCGCCAGCCGGGCCGCCCCCCAGACCCGGCGCAGCCCGACCGGACGGCGGCGGGGCCGGGCCAGCAGCGCGCCCGGTACGGGTACGAGGGCCGCGACGGCGGCGGGGAGCAGGAACGCGGCAGCCAGCAGGACCGGGAAGAAGGACCCGGAGCGGACCGCCGCCGGGACGCGGTGCCCCTTGTCCGGGGAGCGGCCGGGGTCCGGGGTGCGGCCGGGCAGCTCGCAGAGCGCGTAGAGCCCTGCGAGCAGAGCGGCCGTCGGCCAGGAGACCGGCGGGAAGGGGCCGGGCGGGACGGGGAGGGCGGGCAGCGCGCAGCAGACGGCACCGAGCGCGACGGTCAGCACATAGGCGTGCGCCGCCGCCGGTACGGACCTCACGTCCGCCCCACCCCTTCCTCGTGCTCCGCGTGCTTCCGGTGCACCCGGGCGTCACGCTAACGAGCCGTGGAAAAGGGAGTGACGGCCGATCCGACGATTCCCGCATCCGGGTGAATCCGGGGCGGTGACCGCACGGTCGAGGGGGAGATATGGCCTCCCGCCCGGGCGACGGCAGACGGATGCCCGGGGCGGGAAACGCGGAGGGAGGGGGCGCGGTGGTGGTGTGCCGCGCGGGCGTCCTGTGCCGTACGGCGCCGGGCGCCGGGCGGGCGGACCGCCGGTGGTACTACTCGCGCGGCGCCGCACGGGGTGCGGGCTCGGGCTCGCCGACGGTGATCTCCTCGTCCGGCACCGGGTGACCGGCCCGGATCAGATCGATCCGGCCCATCACCTTGGAACGCAGGTCGGTCGGCACGTCGTCCGAACCGCAGCACCGCTTGACCAGCTTCTTCACCGCCTGTTCGAGACCGTACATCTCCAGGCAGGGGGAGCACTCCTCGAAGTGCACCTCGAACTTGGTGCAGTCGGCGTCGGGCATCTCACCGTCGAGAAGCTCATAGAGGTGGTCCAGCACCTCGGAGCAGTCCGTCTCGTGCGGCTCTCCGCAGCTCATGAGCCCGAGCCTTTCGCTTCGTCCGACTCCCCCGCACCGGCGGGGACGAGTCCGCGCTCACGCGCGTAATCCTCCAGCATGCCGCGCAGCTGACGGCGACCGCGGTGCAGGCGGGACATCACCGTCCCGATGGGTGTACCCATGATGTCCGCGATCTCCTTGTACGCAAAGCCCTCGACGTCCGCGAGATAGACGGCGATCCGGAACTCCTCCGGAATGGCCTGGAGCGCGGCCTTCACATCCGAGTCCGGCAGATGGTCCAGCGCCTGCGACTCGGCCGAGCGCAGTCCGGTGGACATATGGGACTCGGCCCGCGCGAGCTGCCAGTCCTCGATCTCCTCGGCCGCACTGCGCTGGGGTTCGCGCTGCTTCTTGCGGTACGAGTTGATGAAGGTGTTGGTGAGGATCCGGTACAGCCACGCCTTGAGGTTGGTGCCCTCACGGAACTGGTGGAAGGAGCCGTACGCCTTGGCATAGGTCTCCTGGACCAGGTCCTCCGCGTCGGCCGGGTTGCGGGTCATCCGCAGGGCAGCCGAGTACATCTGGTCGAGGAAGGCGAGGGCGTCCCGCTCGAAGCGGGCGTTCCGCTCGGCGGGCGTCTCCGTCCGCTCCTGACCGTCCCGGGCGGCCGCTCCGGCCGCGGCGGCGGTGACCGCCTTCGCGGAACCGGTCTTGCCGGTCTTCTCGGGCTGACCGCCGTCGGTCCCCGCGTCGGTCCCAGTGACCGGACCCACCTCCTCCAGCGCCGCGGCGAATCCGAACGCGGACCCGCTCGAATCGGAGGATAGTCGACCTTCACCCGAGGTCTCCCGGTGATCGACCGCACCCTTGGGCCGGTCGGGGCCCGCGGCGCCCGCCGAGAGCACGGACCACTCCAGACCGGCGGCGTGCGGACGGCGGGGGCAGATGGTCGGTCCCATGCGTCGGACTCCCTACTCCATGCTCGGTGCTGGCTGCGTGCTGACGTACCGCGACTACCTCGGTATTCGCCTCAACACCCCATGGGGCCCGGTCATTCCCGGAGTCGGCCCAGCCATTCCCGTACCGCGCCAGTGATCATCGTCACGGTCTCCTCCTCGGTCCGGCCGGAGCGCTTGGGGACGGCGAACCCGTGGTCGGCGAACTCCACCTCGACCAGTTCGAAATCACCGCGGGGGAACTCCTCCGGGCGGCCGAACGAGTCGTTGCCGCCCTGGACGACGAGGGTGGGCGCGCCGGAACCGAGCAGCTCGTCCGCCCGGGACTTCTCCGGGCGGCCGGGCGGATGGAGCGGAAAGCTCAGGGCGAGTACGGCCCGGGCGCCGAGGGCGGTGGCCGTACGGCAGGCGACCCGGGCCCCGGCGCTGCGGCCACCGGCGACGACGGGCGGGCCCGGCCGGGTGAGGGCGGGCCAGACGCCGTGCCAGGCCGCGTCCAGGGTCTTGGGCGCGGGCGCGACCTTCTTCCCGGCCACCCGCCAGGGCTGCTCCACCAGGGCGACGGTCACCCCGTCGGCGGGCAGGGCGGCGGCGAGGGCCGTCAGATCGCGGGCGCCGGTGCCGCCGCCCGCGCCGTGGCCGAGGGCCAGCACCAGCCGGGGGCGGGCCGCCCGGTGCCAGTGGATCCGGGCCGTCCCGGCGGGGGTCTCGACGTCCTCGGTGACGGGCGGGGGCGACTTCTTCGATCTGTTCGATCCGTTGGAGGCGCTCGATCCGCTCGATGTACTCGATGTGCTGGTCACGGGCCCATCCTGCCGCGTACGGCCGTCCGGCGGCCGGACGTCCGCCCGTACCCCGGCTCCCACGCGGCGCTCAGAAGAGGGTGCCCTCCTCCGGGGCCTCCAGCTCCGTCAGCAGCTCGGGGCCGTTGTTACGGACATTGCTGACGGCGGTGGAGACCGGATAGGCCCGCATCAGGCCCTCGGGCGGCGGGACGAGCAGGGACCGCAGATCCTCGACCTCCGTCCGCGCCGGGTCCAGCCAGTCGGCCCAGCGGTCGGGGGTCAGCATCAGCGGCATCCGGGGGTGGATCTCCGCCAGGCTGCCCGGACCGTCGGCGGGCGCGACGCCCAGGGGGCCCTGTTCCGCCTCGGTGGTGACGACGGTGCAGGTGGCCCACCACGCCTGCGGATGGTCGTCGGGCAGGGTGCGGTCCCGCCAGAACTCGTAGAGCCCGGCCATCGCGAAGACCGAACCGTCGGCGGGCGTGACGAAATACGGCTGCTTACGGGGGCGCTTGCGGCGGCCCTTCTCCTCCAGCTGCCGCTCGTCGGAGCCGGTGACCCACTCGAAGTAGCCGTCGGCGGGGATCAGACAGCGGCGGGTGGCGAAGGCCCGGCGGAACGACGGCTTCTCGTGCACCGTCTCCGCCCGGGCGTTGATCATCCGGGCGGCGCCCTCGGGCGACTTGGCCCAGGAGGGGACGAGCCCCCACTTCAGGATCCGCAGCTGCCGGACGGGCGCCGGGTCGTCGGAGTCCTTCAGGGCCCGCTGGACTATCGCGTACACCTGCTTGGTGGGCGCCACGTTGAAATCCGGGGCCAGGGTCTCCAGCGGATCCCACTTGGCCACGTCGAAGATCCCGACGAGATCCTTCGGCGCCCGGCTGGCCGCGTACCGTCCACACATCGTCAACCACCCCTTTGATCCAGAAGCCTACCGGCGGGCACCGACAGTCACGGTGGCTTCGCGGGCCAGGGCCGGGCGGAGAGCCGGGCGGGGGGGCGGAAAGCCCTGGTGGGGCGGGGTCGGGCCCGGTCCCGGCAGCCGCCGGGCCACGGGAGCGCGCGGGTCCGGGGCCGTACGGAACCGGGGCCGGGCAGCCGCCGGGGCCGTACGAGCCGATGCCGTACCGCCGTACCGTCGCGGCGCCCGGGGCCGTGCTCCGTACCGCCGCCGCACCGGCCCGGCCCGTACCACTGCCCGGAACGATCCGCTCCGGCAGGGCGTCCTCCCGAGTGGGCACCCCCGGGTGCCAGACTGCGACACTCCGCCGCCCGCCCCGCCCGAGGAGCCGCCCGCCATGGACCCCACGCCGACCACCGGTCTCCTCGCCCCGGCGACCGACGCGACCACCGGCACCGTCCTGAGCGCCGCGTCGGCGGCCGACCTGTGGGACCGGCTCACCGGCACCCAGCCGTCGCCGGAACAGTGGATCGTGGTCCTCGCCGGGGCCCTCGCCCTGATCGCCGTCGTACCCAACCCGATATGGCGGCTCTCCCGGACCGCCGTCACCATCGCCCACGAGGGCGGCCACGGGCTGATCGCCCTGCTCACCGGCCGCTCCCTGGAAGGCATCCGGCTGCATTCGGACACCAGCGGACTGACGGTCAGCCGGGGCAGGCCCACCGGGATCGGCATGATCCTCACCGCCGCCGCGGGCTACACCGCCCCGCCCCTGCTCGGCCTCGGCGGCGCAGCCCTGCTCTCCACCGGGCACATCACCCTGCTGCTCTGGCTGGCGACGGCCCTGCTGCTGGCGATGCTGGTGATGATCCGGAACGCGTACGGGGCCTTCGCCGTCGTCCTGACGGGCGCAGCCTTCCTGCTGATCTCCTGGCTCGCGGACTCCGGCGTCCAGGCCGCCTTCGCCTATACGGTGGTCTGGTTCCTGCTGCTCGGCGGGGTCCGCCCGGCCTTCGAGCTCCAGTCCAAGCGGCGCCGGGGCGGCGCCCCCGACTCCGACGCCGACCAGCTCTCCCGGCTCACCCACGTACCCGCCGGGCTCTGGCTCTTCCTCTTCCACGCGGTATCGCTCAGCTCGCTCATCGGCGGCGGCCGCTGGCTGCTTGAGCGCTGAACCCGGCGCCCGGAGCGGCACGCTTCCCTACCACCTCATGGTTACGCCCCGGTTTCGGCGCATTTGATCAAGATCGGGGTGTCGGCCGAGCCACTAAAGTATTGGCCATGACCGAAGCCCCCGCGCACCACTCCCCCGCACTCTGGCCCGCCCCCTACGCGAGCGGAGCCGTCGAAGCGACGGTGACCGTGCCCGGATCGAAATCGGTCACCAACCGCGCCCTCGTACTGGCGGCGCTCGCCGCCGAGCCCGGCTGGCTGCGCCGCCCCCTGCGCTCCCGCGACAGCCTGCTGATGGCGGAGGCACTGCGTGCCCTCGGCGTCGGCATCGAGGAGGGCGTCGGCCCGGACGGCGAAGGCGAGGTCTGGCGGGTGATCCCCGCCGGGCTGCACGGCCCCGCCACGGTCGACGTCGGCAACGCGGGCACGGTCATGCGCTTCCTGCCGCCCGTCGCCGCCCTCGCCGACGGCCCGGTCCGCTTCGACGGCGACCCCCGCTCCTACGAGCGCCCCCTGCACGGCGTGATCGACGCCCTGCGCGTCCTCGGCGCCCGGATCGACGACGACGGCCGGGGCTCCCTCCCGATGACCGTCCACGGCGGCGGCGCCCTGGACGGCGGCCCCGTCGAGATCGACGCCTCCTCGTCGTCGCAGTTCGTCTCGGCCCTGCTGCTCTCCGCGCCCCGGTTCAACCAGGGCGTCGAGGTACGGCACACCGGCGACCGGCTGCCCTCCATGCCGCACATCCGGATGACCGTCGACATGCTCCGCTCCGTCGGCGCCCAGGTCGACGAGCCGGAGACCGGCGGCGAGCCCAACGTCTGGCGGGTCTCCCCCTCCGCGCTGCTCGGCCGCGACCTGACCATCGAGCCCGATCTGTCGAACGCCCAGCCGTTCCTCGCCGCCGCCCTGATCACCGGCGGCCGGGTCACCGTCCGCGACTGGCCCGAGCGGACCACCCAGCCCGGTGACGCGCTGCGCCGGATCTTCACCGAGATGGGCGGCTCCTGCGAGCTGACCGACCACGGACTGGTCTTCACCGGCAGCGGCCGGATCCACGGCATCGACGTCGACCTCTCCGAGGTCGGCGAGCTGACCCCCGGCATCGCCGCCGTCGCCGCCCTCGCGGACTCCCCCTCCACCCTGCGCGGCGTCGCGCATCTGCGGCTCCACGAGACGGACCGGCTGGCCGCCCTCACCCGGGAGATCAACGGCCTCGGCGGCGACGTCACCGAGACCGAGGACGGCCTCCACATCCGGCCGCGCACCCTGCACGGCGGGATCTTCCACACCTACGACGACCACCGGATGGCCACCGCGGGCGCCGTCATCGGCCTCGCGGTCAAGGACGTCGAGATCGAGAACGTGGCGACCACCGCCAAGACCCTCCCCGACTTCCCGGCGATGTGGGCCGCCCTGCTCGGCGTCCCCGACCCTGCGGGAGCGGAAAGCTGAACGGGGCCTGAGGAAATGCGGCGCTACGGCAAGAACCCCGACGAGGACGACATCCGCGTCCGGCCCAACCGCAAGGGGAACCGGCCCAGGACCAATATCCGGCCCAAGCACGAGGACGCCTCCGAAGGCATGGTCCTCACCGTGGACCGGGGACGGCTGACCTGTCTCGTCGAGGACCGGACCGTGGTCGCGATGAAGGCCCGTGAGCTGGGCCGAAAGGCGGCCGTCGTGGGCGACCGGGTCGCCCTCGTCGGGGATCTCTCCGGGGCCAAGGACACCCTCGCCCGGATCGTCCGGATCGAGCCCCGGGACTCCGTACTGCGCCGTACCGCCGACGACGACGACCCGTACGAGCGGGTCGTCGTCGCCAACGCCGACCAGCTCGCCGTCGTCACGGCCCTGGCCGACCCCGAACCCCGGCCCCGGCTGATCGACCGCTGCCTGGTCGCCGCGTACGACGGCGGGCTCGAACCCCTTCTCGTCCTCACCAAATCCGACCTCGCGCCCCCCGACGAACTGCTGGAGATGTACGGCGCGCTCGGTGTGCCGTACATCGTCACCACCCGCGAGGAGTTCGTGGACGGGCGGGCCGCCGACCGGGTCCTGGAACATCTCGCCGGACGGACCACCGCCTTCGTCGGCCACTCCGGAGTCGGAAAGACGACCCTGGTCAACGCGCTGGTCCCGGAGGAGCGGCGGCGCAGTACCGGCCATGTCAACGCGGTCACCGGCCGGGGCCGGCACACCACCACCTCCGCGCTGGCGCTGCCGCTGGCCGTCGAAGGCGGCGGCTGGGTGATCGACACCCCGGGCGTACGGTCCTTCGGCCTCCACCACGTCGATCCGTCCCGGGTCATCAACGCCTTCCCCGATCTGGTGCCGGGCACCGAGGACTGCCCGCGCGCCTGTAGCCACGACGAGCCCGACTGCGCGCTCGACGCGTGGGTGGCCGCCGGCCACGCGGACCCGGCCCGGCTGCTGTCCCTGCGGCGACTGCTGTCGACGCGGGAGCGCCGCGAGGGCGACTGACGGGGGCGGCGGCCCCAGCGCCTTGGCCCTCCGGGTGAGGCCCACGCCCCC
>NZ_JBFADP010000064.1:0-46940 GCF_040641415.1 Streptomyces sp. NPDC020875
GGGTCCGTCGTCGACTGGGTCTGCCAGGCGAAGGAGACGGGGTGGCGGCCCGGGGTGGGACAGCCGATCCGCTCGCAGGAGCACCGGTAGGCCCGTATCCCCGTCCGGACCGGGATCCCGCCCGGCGGTACGGAGAACGGCGGCTTCCGCCGCGACGGGGTGGCGTCAGTTGTGGCCGAAACGCCGCTGGTGCTTGCGGGCGACATCCGCCGGGCTGCCCTGGGCCTGCGTCTGCGGCCTGTTCTGCGCCTCGTAGGCGGTGGCCTTCGCCTGCTCCTGGCCCTGCGCGGGCGCTTCGGAGCGGTTCTGCTGACGATCCTTGCGATTCTTGTTCTTGGCCATGGGAAATGCCTCCACATCGCGTTCTTCTCGGGGCAGGGCGACTCGGCGGCCCTGTGAGATCGCGACCAGACTCACATACCGGTCCATAGGCCGCATTTTGGATCATCGCGGTGGGTAAAGGTGCCTTGTCAAGGGCCTGGACCTGGGGATCCGCCACGCCGGAAGATCGAGTTCCGGCCGGTTGTCCCGATCCGTTCGGGCAGACTCGGGGGAGACCCGGAGTACGACACCGGGCCGGTCCCGGGGTTTTCCGAAAGAGGGTGGAGCGCGTGGACCGCTGTGTTGTCCTGGTGGACGCCGGGTATCTGCTGGGGGCCGCCGCCAGCCTGCTGGCCGGAGAACCGGCCAGGTCACGGATCACGGTCGACCACACCGCCCTCATCCAGGGGCTGCGCGAACTCGCCGAGAGCGACACCGGACGCCCCCTGCTCCGTATCTACTGGTTCGACGGCGCCCCCGACCGGGTGCCGCAGCCCGAGCACCGCAGACTGCGGGTGATGCCCCGGGTCACCGTCCGGCTCGGCGCCCTGACCCGCAGCGACGGCCGCTGGGCGCAGAAGGGCGTGGACGCGGCCATGCACGCCGAACTGACCGAACTGGCCAGAAACCACGCCTGCTCCGATATCGTCCTGGTCACCGGGGACGGCGATCTGCTGCCCGGACTGATGTCGGCGAAGGAACACGGCGTCGCCGTCCACCTCTGGGCCGTCCAGGCCGCCGACGGCGACTACAACCAGTCCGAGGACCTGGTCGCCGAGGCCGACGAGCGGCGGGTACTGGACCGCGGCTGGATCACCGGCGCGGTCCGCGCCAAGGACCTCGCCGCCGCCGTCACCCCGCCGCCCGCGCCCCGGCCCGAGATCGCCGCCATCCTCTCCGCGCCGCTGCCCGAGTCCGCCATCGCCGCCGCCCAGGAACGGGCGGCCGGCGCCGCCGGACCCGGCGGGGACGACGCGCCAGGTCACGGGGCCGTACCCGCCGACGCCCCCGCCGCGCCCGCGGCCAAGGGCGTCCCCACCCCCAAGGACCTGGCCGGACTTCGCGCCCCCGGCCTCCACCCGCCGCAGCCGCTCCCCTCCGCCACCCTCCGCTGGTCCTCCGACAAGGGGTGGATCGACCGCGCGGGCACCCTCGGCGAACCGCCCGAGACCGCCTCACTGCCCACCCTCGCCCAGCTGACCAGCGCCGAACAGCGCTGGGCCGACCGCGAGGAGGACATCACCACCGTCGGCGGCGACCCCTTCGAGGTCGGCCAGGTCTTCGCCCGCCGCTGGACGGCCCGCCTCCCCGAGAACGGCCATGTCCAGAAGCTCGCCACGATGTACCCCAGGATCCCGCACCGGATCGACGGGGAACTCCTCCGCTACGCGGCCCGCTTCGGTCTGCTGGCGCACAAGGACGACCAGATCGACGAACACGACCGCTATGCGATCCGGGCCGGTTTCTGGCGCGAGATCGATGTCCGGGCGGCGGCCGAGCACGCTCCGGCCGCCGAGTAGACGCGCCCGTACTGTCCGGAATCTCCGGTGACGGGCCGGGGCGGAAAGGGCACCCGGGCACGGCGGCGGGGCGGGGACCCCGTACTCTCGTACCTCGTGAGTACGGTGTGCGTGGTGCGGCGGCTGGTCAAGACGTACCCTGCCGTGCGTGCCCGCCGGGGCGTCCCCGCGACACCCGAGGTCAGGGCCACCGACGGGATCAGCCTGGAGGTCGAGGGCGGGGAGATCTTCGGACTCCTCGGACCCAACGGCGCCGGGAAATCCACCCTCGTCCGCCAGTTGACCGGCCTGATGCGACCCGACGCGGGCAGCGTCGAGGTCCTCGGCCACGATCTCGTACGCCACCCCGAGCGCGCCGCCCGGCTCGTCGGCTATCTCGGCCAGGAATCCACCGCGCTCGACGAACTCACCGTCGCCCTCGCCGCCGAGACCACCGCCCGGCTGCGGGGCCTCACCCTGGCCCGGGCCAGGGCCGAACGCGACGCGGTCCTCGACGAGCTGGGCCTCACCCCGCTCGCCGGCCGGGCCCTGAAGAAGCTCTCCGGCGGGGAACGCCGGCTCGCCTGTGTCGCCGCCGCGCTGGTCGGCGAGCGACCCCTCCTCGTCCTGGACGAACCCACCACCGGGATGGACCCCGTCGCCCGGCGCGCCGTCTGGGCCGCCGTGGACCGGCGCCGCGCCGAACACGGCACGACCGTCGTCCTGGTCACCCATAACGTCATCGAGGCCGAGACCGTACTCGACCGGGTCGCCGTCCTCGACCGCGGCCGGGTCATCGCCTGCGACACGCCGAGCGGGCTCAAGGAGCGGATCGCGGGCGAGGTCCGGGTCGAACTGGTGTGGCGGGAACGCGCGCCCCTGGACGTCCCCGAGGTCGCCGCGTTGCGCGACTTCGCGAGCGAGTCCGGGCGGCGCTGGGTGCTCAGGCT
Organism: Streptomyces sp. NPDC020875; assembly: GCF_040641415.1. Lineage (NCBI taxonomy): Bacteria > Bacillati > Actinomycetota > Actinomycetes > Kitasatosporales > Streptomycetaceae > Streptomyces > Streptomyces sp. NPDC020875. The sequence goes on from NZ_JBFADP010000064.1 coordinate 2,771, forward strand.
GGCACCCGACGAGGCACGGGCCGCCGTCGCCGCCGTCACGGGCGGCGCCGCCTTCGCGGCGCTCGACGACTTCACACTCGCGACGCCCAGCCTGGAGGACGTGTACTTGGCGCTCGGGGGGAACGCGACGAAGGGGCTGGTCAAGGCGTGAGCATCGTGCCCGTACAAGCGGTGTCCGGGCGGAGCCGGACAACGGAGGCGGAATCGGCGGATCCGGGGGCGGCGGCGGTCGCCCCGGCCCCGCTGGCACCCCGGGCCCGGCTGCTGCCGTCGCTCGCGGCGGTCTACCGGGCCCAGCTCTCCCGGGCCCGGGTGGCCCGGATCCCGCTGCTCTTCGTAGCCACCTTCCAGTCCGTCGGGATCATGATCCTGATGCGCGGCGTGGTCGACGGCGGCGCCGAGGCACGGGCCGTGGTCGCCGGGTCGTCGGTCCTGGTCGTCGCGTTCGTGGCGCTCAATCTGCTCGCCCAGTACTTCGGCCAGCTCCGGGGCAGCGGAGGACTCGACCACTACGCCACCCTGCCCGTACCGCCCGCCGCCGTGGTCCTCGGCGCGGCCGGTGCCTACGCCTCCTTCACCGCGCCCGGCACCATCGTCACCGCCGTCTCCGGCAGCCTCCTCTTCGGCCTCCCGATGACCCATCTCTGGGTCCTGGTGGCCGTCGTACCGCTCGCCGGGGCGGCCCTCGCCGGACTCGGCGCGGCCCTCGGACTGCTCGCGCCCCGGCCGGAACTCGCCACCCTTCTCGGCCAGCTCGGCATGTCCGCCGCGCTGCTCCTCGGAGTGCTGCCCCCGGCCAGACTGCCCGAGCCGATCACCTACCTCCGCGATCTGATGCCCTCCACCTACGGCGTCGAGGCACTCGCCCGAGCCTTCGACACCCGGCCCGACTGGGCGGGCGTCGCCGTCGACCTGGGGATCTGCGCCGTCGTCGGTGTGGTGTCGCTCACCGTGGCGACCCTGGCGTATCGCCGGGCGGCCGTCCGGTGAGGCGCGGGCGCCCCCGGCCTGGCACGATGGCGTGGTGACCGCACCGCTGACACCGCCGCACCGGCCGGATCCCGACTCCGGCGGAGGCCCGGAACACAACCCCTGGGGAGCGCCGGGGCCCGGACAGGGCCCCGTGCCCACCGGCTGGCCGCCGGTCTTCGACGCCCCGGACCCGGCGGAACGCGCCGCCGAACGCCGGGCCGACCTCCGGGACGGCGCCGTCGTCCTAGTCGCGGTCACCGTCCTCGGGGTCGTCCTCGGTCTGCTGTGGCTCTGGCTGGCCCCCCGGATCCCGCTGATCTCCGACGGCAAGGCGGTCTTCCTCGAGAACTCCGAGGGCGAGGCCGCGATCGGAGCGGACGGAACGTTTGCCCTGCTCGGTCTGGCGTTCGGCGCGATCAGCGCCGCGGGCGTCTTCCTCTACCGGCGGCGCGGCGGTGTACTGCTCGTGGTGGCCCTCGCCCTCGGCGGCCTGCTGGGCTCGGTCCTGGCCTGGCGGTTCGGCCTCTGGTTCGGCCCGCTGGACGACGTGGCGGCGGCGGCCCGGAAGGCGGGCCCCGGGGTCGCCTTCGACGGCCCGCTGGAACTGCGCTCCTACGGCGCCCTGCTGACCTGGCCGCTCGCGGCGATGGTGGTCCATCTCCTCCTCACGGCGATCTTCCCGGCCCGGGACGCCGAATCGAAGGACCTCCCCGTCGGCTATTACTGGGGCGCCCCGCCGCGCTGACGCCCGGTCGCCCCGGCAGGTGTGCCGCGCCCCGTCGCCGGGGCGCGGCGCGGCGTCACGCGGGGCGACGGCCGTGGTTCGCCTTACGGGTACGCCACTTGCGCTTACGGGTGCGTTTCGACATGGCGGCTCCTTCCCGGGGCGCCCCTTCGAGGGCGTCCGTACGGTCGTATCCGACAACGCGCCGCCCGTCGACCCCCCGCGCGCCCCTCCGCAGCCCCGGCCGCGCCGCCGCCCCGTCTGTGGCTGTTCGCGCGCTATGCCTCCGGCTATGGGGGGACCGCCAGCGCCTTGGCCGTCGGGGGCACCGCGCCAAATACCCGGTCTCGCCCGGCAGCCTGATGCTGTCTGCGGTCCGCGCCACCGTCGTGGCTTGTCGCGCAGTTCCCCGCGCCCCTGGTTGCCCTTCTCACCGTCCTTGTCATGAGGCGGGCTCCCTCTACCCAGGGGCGGCGCCGGGTAGAGCATTTAGGGGCGCGGGGAACTGCGCGAGCAGCCACGATGGCGGTGCGGACCGCAGACAACGCCAGGTCGCCGGGCGAGACCGGGGGTTGTGGCCCTCACCAGGAGGGCCAAGGCGCTGGGGGTCCCCCCATTGCCGGAGGCATAGGGGGCGGAACTGCGCGAACAGCCACGACGGTGGTGCAGACCGCGAACAACAGTAGGCCGCTGGGCGGGGCTCGGGAAGGCGGGGACATCAAGACGCGGCGTACCCCGGGGCGGGAGGCGCTACGGGCGGGCGATCGGGGCCAGTGTCGCCGCGGTGAGGGACGCGAGGTCCGTGGGGGAGAGTTCGACTTCGAGACCTCGCCGCCCCGCCGAGACGCAGATCGTCGCGTGGTCCGCCGCCGACGCGTCGAGTACGGTCCGCAGCCGTTTGCGCTGCCCCAGCGGGGAGATCCCGCCGCGGACGTAGCCCGTGGTCCGCTCGGCCGCCGCCGGGTCGGCCATCGCCGCGCGCTTGCCGCCGACCGCCGACGCCAGCGCCTTGAGGTCGAGTTGTCCCGCGACCGGGACGACGGCGACGGTCAGTTCGCCGTCGACATCGGCGACGAGGGTCTTGAAGACCCGGTCGGGGCCGACACCGAGCGCCCGGGCCGCCTCGTCGCCGTACGACGCGGACGCGGGGTCGTGCTCGTAGGCGTGGACGGTGTACGCGGTGCCCGCGGCCGTCAGGGCGACCGTCGCCGGGGTGCCGCCCGTCTTCTGCTGCTTCTTCTTCGCCACGGCGCAGGATCTCCTCGCGCGGTCGCCGTCCGGTCCGGCGGGCCGGATCGGCGGCGGGGTCGGGCCCGGCCGGGGCGGCCGGGCGCTGATCAGTTGAGGCTGGTGGGCGCCCGGGTCAGATCGACGGCGGGTACCGAGGGCAGATGGCGGATGACGGCGGTCTCCGACCGCAGCAGCTCCAGTTCGTCGCGGAGCCGGGCGGCCACGTCCGACGCCTCCAGCAGCCGCTGTTTGGCGGGGGTGTCGAGGACGGCCGCCGCGGCGACCAGATACGACACCACGGACGGTTCGTCGGGCAGCTCGGGCGGGGTGGACAGGGTCCGTTCCCGGGCGCCCGCGAGCCGTTTCTGGTAGGCGCGGAAGGCCCGCAGCACCCCTTCGGCGAGGGCCCCCGCGCCGTCGCCGGTCTCCTCCGGGATCTCCTCCAGTTCGGCCGTGAGGTACGGCCCGTCGGCGGTGACGGAGAGCAGCCTGACCCGGGTCGTCCCGGTGGCGAGGACTTCGAAGCTGCCGTCCTCGCGCTCCCGGATCGTCGCGGCGTCGGCGACGCAGCCCACGGAGTGGAACGCGGCGATCGGGTCGGCGCCGAAGCCCGCGGCCGGGCCGCGTTCGGGCAGCCCGGTCGGATCCGGCATCCCGGGTGCGGAGGGGGCCACTTCGTGGCCGTCGCGGATCGCGACCACGGCGAAGCGGCGTGGCTGGGAATCGTCCGTCTTCAACAGTTCGCGCATCATGGCGCGATAACGCTCCTCGAAGACGTTCAGGGGCAGGACGAGCCCCGGGAACAGCACCGAGTTCAGTGGGAAGAGCGGCAGACGTGCGGTGGTCACGACCGACAAGACTAATGGGCCGCGGGCCGGTCCCGGTCGGTTCGGCCCCGCTGGGGTCCCGTACGCAGTGGTGTCATCGACGCCAGCCGGGCCCGGACCCCGTCGCGGTCCTGGAGGAACCGGCCCAGCGGATCGTCGGAGAAGTACGTCCACGGGAACGAGGTCGCGTACGGTCCGATCAGCCGGAACTGTTCCAGCGCCGCTTCCCAGCGGCCCCGGCGGACCAGTACGGAGACCGTCAGGTTGCGGACCTCCGCGGGGCCCGGCTGGGCCGCCGGATATCCGGCGGAGAGCTGGACGGCGAGATCGGTGGCGCGGTCGATCCGGTCGGCGTGGACCGGGCTGTAGCCGCCGCTGATCAGCTGGGCGAAGGCGGCCCGGACGGGCAGCGCCTTGATCAGGGAGCCCGGCAGGGCGTCCTCGGCGGCTTTCTCGGCGAAGTCGAAGCACTCGCGGTGCGAGCCGTACCACTGGGCGGAGAGATAGCGCAGGGCGGCCACATGGCAGCCGTAGTGGTGCGGGGAGCGGCGGACGGCCTGTTCCCAGAGGGATTCGAAGGCGGTGTGCGTGGCGTGGGTGCCGCGTGCGTGGTCGAGGGCGATCCGCCACGGCACCGGGTCGCGCGGCGCGCGGTCGGCGGCGGCGTCGATCAGCGGGCCGATCTCCCGCAGCCGTTCGCCGCGGGCGGGGGAGTCCCAGGCCCGGCGGACTTCCAGTTCAGCCTTGACCACCAGGGCGTCCGGGTCGCGTGGGGAGTCGGCCAGCCAGCGGACCAGCCAGTCGTCGCGGGCGTACGCGAAGGCCGCGAGCCGTCTGACGTGGCGGTCCCGGCTCTCCCAGTCGCCGTTCGCCCGGACCGCCGACAGCAGGGCCGCCGCGGGCTGCCAGTCGCCGAGCGCGGCGGCCACCAGGGTCGGGGCCGTCCGCGCGTCGGGGACGTCCAGCAGTACCGCGTCGTCGGGCGGCAACCCGTCCGAAAGCCGCGGGGTATGGCGGAGCACGCGTGCGGTGCGCAGCAGGGCGCGGAGCAATGGCATGGTGCGGACCATTGAAAATCCCGGCCCCCGACTTTGCCAGCGGAACGCTGTGAAGTTTTGGTGGCGGCCGAAAGGTTGTACTGGAGCAGGGCAAGAGACCGTAAAGAGCGTAAAGAAAGAGGGTGGTTGTGGGGTGAACGGGAGGGGAAACGACCCGGCCCGCCGCCTCCGAGGACCCATGAGCCCCTTCTGCCTCAGGGGCCTCGACAGCCGCTTTCGTCACAACCGCAACGATGGTGGTGGCTGTTGTCGATCTTCCGCAGCCGGGCGGCTCCGGGCTCCGTACGGGGGCGGCTTTCGGCCGTCCGCCCGGCGGGGCGGGGTGCCCGTTCCGGCGCCGTACGGCATGGCCGAAAGTCGACCGTACGGCAGCGTATCCGGCTACGGAACCCGGGGGCGACGATTCCGGAGCGTGAGGAATCCGCCGGCCGTCCGACACCGAACCGGTCCGGCGCGCCGCACCGGAGCCCGGTACGTCGGCGCTGCCGCCGGAGCCCCCTACGCCGACCCCGGCCCCGGTGCGCCCGCTGGCCCCGGTGCGCCCGTCAGCTCCGGTTCAGCAGCCGGGTCGCGCCCGCCGCCACCGTGGTCGCCAGGATCCAGCCGAGCATGATCAGCACCGCGGCGCCCCACTGCCAGTTGCCCTCCAGCCGCCAATAGCCCTCCTGGCCGAGGTTGATCACTGGGATCAGCAGATCCAGCGCGTACAGCGGCGGATTGAACTCCGGATGCTCACCCGGCTTGAGCGCCCGCGGCTCGCCCCGGGAGAACGCCAGCGCGCCCGCCGCCCACAGCAGCGCCATCCACAGCGCCGCCCGGCCCGGACGGTAGCCGTACGCCACGGTCAGATCCTGGATATGGCCCCACAACTTGCCCGCCAGCGGCAGCGTCTCGCGCCGCCGCCGCTGCTTGGCCAGCAGCACCTCGCGGGCGTCGGCGTCCTCGCCGCTGTTCCGCAGCACGGTCGCCAGCCGCTCGTACGGCTCCGGGGAGTACTCCGGGGTCGCCGACTCCACCCACGCCAACCGCCTGGCCAGCGGGAACGAGTCGATCGGGACCAGGTTCTCGTAGACGAAACCGCTCATCGCCAGCCCGCCGGGGCCCGGCCAGCTCGCCGCCAGATCGACCAGGGTCACCACCTTGGCGCCGTTCAGCACCACCCGGCCCTCCTCGGGCCGGTCCGCGTTGAACCGCAGTTCGGGGGCGGTGATCCGGCGCAGCGACAGCTCCTCGCCCGCGTTCATCACCAGCCGCGCCCGGTGCAGATCGACCGCGTCGCCGAACCGGCCGTCGTCCAGCCGGACCCCGCCGTGGCATTCGAAGGGCTGGAGCCGGGTACCGCGCCGGGCCCCGGTGTGGATCACTCCGTACGGGGGAGTGCCGCTCGACTCCCCGGTCGCGGCGCTCACCCACGCCCCGGTCAGATACAGGGTCCGCTCCACACTCAGCTGTGGCGCGTTCAGCGCCCGCCGCTCGGCCGCCGCCCGCAGCCGGCTGCCCCGCAGACTGAGGGACACCCCGATCTTCGCCCCGCGCAGACTGAACTCGCCGAAGGTCTGGATCAACTCGGCCTGGAGGTCCTGGGCGACCGAGAGACCGTCCGCGACGATCGCCCGGCCCCGGCGGTCGGGCCGTACCTGGATCTGGTTGATCAGCAGATCCGTACCGATCTGGGCGTCCGTGAGCCGGATCCCGTGCTCCACCCGGCACCTCGGCAGATGCAGATCGCCCTCGGTGCGCAGCCGGGCCGCCTCCAGCTTGGGAATGAGGCACGCCACCATCCGCAGGGTGGTGACATGCGCCTCCGGCATCAGGATCTCGCTGTCGAAGCGGCACGAATGCAGTTCGACATAGGGATCGACCGTGCCGCCCGCCAGCTTGAGCGTGCCGGTGATCTGCACACCCCGCAGTTTGAGGGCCGCGACGCGCCCGGGGCGCGGCGGCGGGCCGTCGAGCAGCAGCAGGGCCACGATATCGGCCCGGACCTGTCGTTCCGGGCCCCAGGGGTGGGGCGAGAAGGGGTCGTTCCGCAGCGGATCGGGATCGCTGAGATCGAGGGTGCTGCCATTTCTGAAGGCGTTCCACATACGTAGCTCGATCGGGCTGAGCCCGTCCGGCGGACCGTCGGCCGACGGCTCGGTCACTGCGCATCCCCCGTTCCTCGACGGCGTCGCGCGACTCCCGTACCCGGGCGCGTACTGCCGTTATTCCCCCTGAGTGACGGGGTGAACGCTAGTGGTCATGGATCACCCCCGGGCACCACGGAGCGCGTATCAGCCAGTGATACGGGAAACGGCCCCCGTTCCGGGTCTGCGAGAATTGTCGGTGTGATCTCCCGAATCGATCTGCGCGGCGACGCCCTCCCCGAGGGGACCGCCCTGCGCGACCTGCTGCCCCGTGCCGAGTTCGACGTGGAAGCCGCCCTGGAGAAGGTGCGGCCCATCTGCGAGGACGTACGCCATCGCGGCACGGCGGCGCTGATCGACTACGCGGAACGCTTCGACGGGGTCGCCCTGGAGCGGATCCGGGTACCCGCCGCCGCCCTCGACGCGGCGCTCGCCGACCTCGACCCGGACGTCCGGGCCGCCCTGGAGGAGTCGATCCGCCGGGCCAGGATCGTCCACCGCGCCCAGCGCCGTACGGACCACACCACCCAGGTCGTCCCCGGCGGCACCGTCACCGAGAAGTGGGTCCCCGTCGAGCGGGTCGGGCTCTACGCGCCCGGCGGCCGCTCCGTCTACCCCTCCTCCGTGATCATGAACGTGGTGCCCGCGCAGGAGGCCGGGGTCGGCTCGATCGCCCTCGCCTCCCCGCCGCAGAAGGAACACGGCGGACTGCCGCACCCCACCATCCTCGCCGCCTGCGCCCTGCTCGGCGTGGAAGAGGTGTACGCGGTCGGCGGCGCCCAGGCCGTCGCCATGTTCGCCTACGGCACCGACGAGTGCGCCCCCGCGAACATGGTCACCGGCCCCGGCAACATCTGGGTCGCCGCCGCCAAGCGCTACTTCACCGGCCGGATCGGCATCGACACCGAGGCCGGTCCGACCGAGATCGCCGTCCTCGCCGACGCGACCGCCGACCCGGCGCATGTCGCCGCCGACCTGATCAGCCAGGCCGAGCACGACCCGCTGGCCGCCGCCGTCCTGGTCACCGACTCGGCCGAACTCGCCGACGCCGTCGAGCGGGAGCTGAAGCCACAGGTCGCCGCCGCCCGCCACGCCGACGAGCGGATCGTGCCCGCCCTCGGCGGCCGGCAGTCCGCGATCGTCCTCGTCGACGGGGTCGACGAGGGCCTGCGGGTCGTCGACGCGTACGGCGCCGAACACCTGGAGATCCAGACCGCGGACGCCGCCGCCGTCGCCGACCGGGTCCGCAACGCGGGCGCGGTCTTCGTCGGCCCCTGGTCGCCGGTCTCCCTCGGCGACTACGCCGCCGGATCCAACCACGTCCTGCCCACCGGCGGCTGCGCCTGCCACTCCTCCGGACTCTCGGTCCAGTCCTTCCTGCGCGGCATCCACGTCGTGGACTACACCCGCGACGCCCTCGCCGAGGTCACCCACCACGTGGTCACCCTCGCCGAGGCCGAGGACCTGCCCGCCCACGGCGCCGCCCTGAAGGCCCGCTTCGGCTGGGAGGTGCCGGGCAAGTGACCGACCGCACCACTCCCCGCCGCACGGCCATCGACGATCTGCCGATCCGGGAGGAACTGCGCGGCAAGTCCCCGTACGGCGCCCCCCAGCTCGATGTGCCCGTCCAGCTCAACACCAACGAGAACCCGTACCCGCTGCCCGAACCGCTGGTCGAGCGGATCGCCGAACGGGTCCGGGAGGCCGCCCGCGGCCTCAACCGCTACCCCGACCGGGACGCGGTCGAGCTGCGGACCCGGCTCGCCGAGTATCTGACCAGGACCGCGGGCCACCGGGTCGGCACCGACCAGGTCTGGGCGGCCAACGGCTCCAACGAGGTCATCCAGCAACTGCTGCAGACCTTCGGCGGCCCCGGCCGGACCGCGATCGGCTTCGAACCGTCGTACTCGATGCACGGACTGATCTCCCGGGGCACCGGCACCCGCTGGCTCTCCGGACCGCGCAACGACGACTTCACCATCGACACCGGGGCCGCCTGCCGGGCCGTCGCCGGACACCGGCCCGATGTGGTCTTCATCACCTCCCCCAACAACCCCACCGGTACCGCCGTCGCGGAAGAGACCGTCCTGGCCCTCTACGAGGCGGCCCAGGCCGCCCGGCCGTCCCTGGTCGTGGTGGACGAGGCGTACGTCGAGTTCAGCCACCGCCCCAGCCTGCTGCCGCTGATCGAGGGCAGGCCCAACCTGGTGGTCTCCCGGACCATGTCCAAGGCGTTCGGCGCCGCCGGACTCCGGCTCGGCTATCTCGCCGCCGACCCGGCCGTCGTGGACGCCGTCCAGCTGGTCCGGCTGCCGTACCACCTCTCCGCCGTCACCCAGGCCACCGCCCTCGCGGCCCTGGAGCACACCGATACCCTGCTCGGGTACGTCGAGCAGCTCAAAACCGAGCGTGACCGCCTGGTCACCGAGTTGCGGGCCATCGGCTACGAGGTCACCGAGTCCGACGCCAACTTCGTCCAGTTCGGACGGTTCGGCGACGCGGCCGGGACGCACGACGCCTGGCGCCGCATCCTCGACCGGGGAGTACTCGTCCGCGACAACGGCGTCCCGGGCTGGCTGCGGGTCACCGCGGGCACCCCCGCCGAGAACGACGCGTTCCTCGACGCCGTACGTGAGTTGAAGAAGGAGCAGAGCACATGAGCCGCGTTGGGCGGGTCGAACGCACCACCAAGGAGACCGCCGTCCTCGTCGAGATCGACCTCGACGGCACCGGAAAGACCGAAGTGTCGACCGGGGTCGGCTTCTACGACCACATGCTCGACCAGCTCGGCCGCCACGGCCTCTTCGACCTCACGGTCAAGACCGAGGGCGATCTGCACATCGACACCCACCACACCATCGAGGACACCGCCCTCGCCCTCGGCGCCGCCTTCAAGCAGGCCCTCGGCGACAAGGTCGGCATCTACCGCTTCGGCAACTGCACCGTCCCCCTCGACGAATCCCTCGCCCAGGTCACCGTCGACCTCTCCGGCCGCCCCTACCTGGTGCACACCGAGCCGGAGAACATGGCGCCGATGATCGGCGCCTACGACACCACGATGACCCGGCACATCTTCGAGTCGTTCGTCGCCCAGGCGCAGATCGCCCTGCACATCCACGTCCCCTACGGACGCAACGCCCACCACATCGTGGAATGCCAGTTCAAGGCCCTCGCCCGGGCCCTGCGCTACGCCTCCGAGCGTGACCCGCGCGCCGCCGGAATCCTCCCCTCCACGAAGGGCGCGCTGTGACCGGCCTCTCCACCATCCTGATCGTGGTCGGCCTCTTCCTCCTCGGCGGCGTCTACTCCTTCGCCAAGCAGGGCCTGCCCAAGGGCGTCGTCGTCCTGCTCGCCATCGGCGCCGGAATGGCCCTCACCGCGGGCGTACTCCGGCTGGACGTGTGGTCATGAGCCGTAAATCGGTCGTCGTCTTCGACTACGGCTTCGGCAACATCCGCTCCGCCGAACGCGCCCTCGCCCGGGTCGGCGCCGATGTCGAGATCACCCGCGACTTCGACCGCGCCATGAACGCCGACGGACTCCTCGTCCCCGGCGTCGGCGCCTTCTCCGCCTGCATGGACGGACTGCGCGCCGCCCGCGGCGACTGGATCGTCGGCCGCCGGCTCTCCGGCGGACGGCCCGTGCTGGGCATCTGCGTCGGCATGCAGATCCTCTTCGCCCGGGGCATCGAACACGGCGTCGAGACCGAAGGGCTCGACGAATGGCCCGGCGCCGTCACCCCCCTCAAGGCGCCAGTCGTCCCCCACATGGGCTGGAACACGGTCGACGCCCCCGCCGACAGCGCCCTCTTCGCCGGAGTCGGCCCCGACGAACGCTTCTACTTCGTGCACTCCTACGCCGCGCACGACTGGGAGCTGGAGATCACCAACGCCGCGATCCGCCCCCCGCACGTCACCTGGGCCACCCACGGCGAGCGCTTCGTCGCCGCCGTGGAGAACAGCGCCCTGTGGGCGACGCAGTTCCACCCCGAAAAGTCCGGCGACGCCGGTGCCCAGCTGCTGACCAACTGGATCGGAACACTGTGACCACGCTCGAACTCCTCCCCGCCGTCGACGTCCGCGACGGACAGGCCGTCCGCCTCGTCCACGGCGAGTCCGGTACCGAGACCTCCTACGGTTCCCCGCTGGAGGCCGCCCTCACCTGGCAGCGCTCCGGCGCCGAGTGGCTCCACCTGGTCGACCTGGACGCGGCCTTCGGCACCGGCGACAACCGGGCCCTGATCGCCGAGGTCACCGCCGCCATGGACATCAAGGTCGAGCTGTCCGGCGGCATCCGCGACGACGCGTCGCTGGCCGCCGCCCTCGCCACCGGCTGCACCCGGGTCAACCTCGGCACCGCCGCGCTGGAGACCCCCGAATGGGTCGCCAAGATCATCGCCGAGCACGGCGACCGGATCGCCGTCGGCCTCGACGTCCGCGGCACCACCCTCCGCGGCCGCGGCTGGACCCGCGACGGCGGCGACCTGTACGAGACCCTCGCCCGGCTCGACTCCGAGGGCTGCGCCCGCTACGTCGTCACCGACATCGCCAAGGACGGCACCCTCCAGGGCCCCAATCTGGACCTGCTGAAGAACGTCTGCGCCGCCACCGACAAGCCCGTCGTCGCCTCCGGCGGCGTCTCGTCCCTCGACGACCTGCGGGCCATCGCCGGACTCGTACCGAACGGCGTCGAAGGCGCGATCGTCGGCAAGGCCCTGTACGCCGAGGCGTTCACCCTGGAGGACGCCCTCGCCGCGGTGGCCTCCGTATGACACTCGCCGTACGGGTCATCCCCTGCCTCGACGTCGACAACGGCCGCGTCGTCAAAGGCGTCAACTTCCAGAACCTGCGGGACGCGGGCGACCCCGTCGAAATGGCCAAGCTCTACGACGCCGAAGGCGCCGACGAACTGACCTTCCTCGACATCACCGCCTCCTCCGGCAACCGCGAGACCACCTACGACGTGGTCCGCCGCACCGCCGAACAGGTCTTCATCCCGCTCACCGTCGGCGGCGGGGTCCGCTCCGCCGACGACGTGGACCGGCTGCTGCGCGCGGGCGCCGACAAGGTCGGCGTCAACACCGCCGCCATCGACCGGCCCGAGCTGATCCGGGAGATCGCCGAACGCTTCGGCCGCCAGGTACTGGTGCTCTCGGTCGACGCCCGGCGCACCCCGGCCGGCGCATTCGAGGTCACCACCCACGGCGGGCGCCGGGGCACCGGCATCGACGCCGTCGAATGGGCCCACCGGGCCGCCGAACTCGGCGCGGGCGAGATCCTGCTGAACTCGATGGACGCCGACGGCACGAAGGACGGCTACGACACCGAGATGATCGCGGCCGTACGGAAACACGTCACCGTCCCCGTCATCGCCAGCGGCGGCGCCGGGCGGCTCGCGGACTTCCCGCCCGCGATCGAGGCGGGCGCGGACGCGGTGCTCGCGGCGTCCGTCTTCCACTTCGGCGACCTCCGGATCACCGAGGTGAAATCAGCCCTCCGAGAGGCGGGCCACCCCGTCCGCTGACGGCCCCTCCCGGCCGGGCCCCGCCCGGCGGCCTGATGTTGTCGGCGGCCTGCGGACCGTGCGTGGCTTGTCGCGCAGTTCCTCCCCCTATGCCTTCGGCACTGGGGGGACCCCCAACCTACGCCTTCGGCACTGGGGGGACCCCCAGCGCCTTGGCCCCCCGGCTGAGGCCCACAACCCCGGGTCCCGCCCGGCGACCTGCCGTTGTTCGCGGTCCGCACCACCGTCGTGGCTGGTCGCGCAGTTCCCCGCGCCCCTAAATGCTCTCCCCGACCCGGTCCTGGAAAGGGCTCCGCCCCTTATGGGAGCGGGTTCCCTTTGCGAGAGCGTTCAGGAGGGCAACCAGGGGCTCGGGGAACTGCGAGACCAGCCACGCACGGTCCGCAGGCCGCGTACAACAGCAGGTCGCCGGGCCGGCCCGGGTGCTACATGGAGAGGCCCAAGCGGGAGCCGCGGACTTTTTCCACCGCCTCCGGGTCGCCCGTCAGGTCGACCTGTGCCACCGACTGCCGCCCGAAGACGAACATCGTCAGCTCGCCGGGAGTGCCGGTGACGGTGACCACCGGGGCGCCCCGGTGGGCGACCACCGTCTGCCCGTCGGGGCGGCGCAGCACCAGGCCCGCCGGGGACTTGCGGCCCAGCAGGCGGGCCGCCTTCTCCAGCCGTACCCACAGCGCGTCCTCGAAGACCCGGTCCAGCGGTCGGGCCGTCCAGTCGGGCTGGGCCCGGCGGACGTCCTCGGAGTGGATGTAGAACTCGACCGTGTTCGCGGCCTCGTCCAACTGCTTGATCCCCAGCGGGGACATCCTCGGCGGGCCCGTCCGGATCAGCTGGATCAGTTCCTCGTACGGCTTCGCCGCGAACTCCGCCTGGACCCGTTCCAGCCTGCTCTTCAGAGGGCCGATCAGAATGCCGCCCGCCGCGTCCGGGCGACGCTCCCGGACCACGACATGGGCGGCCAGATCACGGGTCCGCCACCCGTCGCACAAGGTCGGGGCGTCCGGGCCGACGCCTTCGAGGAGATCGGCGAGCAGGAGTCGTTCACGCTTGGCATGGGTCGACATGTCCGCCAGCGTACGGCGGGGGCGGCACCGGCGCCCAGTGGGGGAGCCCGCCGGGTCCGGCCTGTGGACAACCGGCGGACCGGTCCGCCGGGCACGGCACAATGGCGGCATGACCAGCAGTGGCACCACAGGCCCCCTCGATCCGGCCGTCGCCGGGCGTCTCAAGCGCACCGCCGACGGGCTCGTCCCCGCCATCGCTCAGCAGTACGACACCGGTGAGGTGCTGATGCTGGGCTGGATGGACGACGAGGCGCTGCACCGCACCCTCACCACGGGCCGTGCCACGTACTGGTCCCGCAGCCGCGGGGAGTACTGGGTCAAGGGCGACACCTCCGGCCATGTCCAGCACGTGAAGTCGGTCGCCCTCGACTGCGACGGCGACACCGTGCTCGTCAAGGTCGACCAGGTCGGCGCCGCCTGTCACACCGGCGACCGGACCTGCTTCGACGCCGACGTCCTCCCGCTCGGCGAGTAGGGTCGCCCGCCATGACCATGGACCTCTCCACTTTTCGTGCCCTGGCCGCCGACCGCCGGGTCATCCCCGTCTCGCGTCGGCTGCTCGCCGACGGCGACACCCCCGTCGCGCTCTACCGCAAGCTCGCCGACGAACGCCCCGGCACCTTCCTCCTGGAATCCGCCGAGAACGGCCGGTCATGGTCGCGTTACTCGTTCGTCGGCGTCCGCAGCGACAGCACCCTGACGGAGCGCGACGGCCGGGCTCATTGGATCGGCACCCCACCGGTCGGTGTCCCCGGGGAGGGTGATCCGCTCGCCGTCCTGCGGGCCACCGTCGAGACCCTGCACACCCCGCCGCACGACCTGGGCGACGGACTGCCGCCGTTCACCGGCGGCATGGTCGGCTATCTGGGATACGACATCGTGCGCCGCCTGGAGAAGATCGGCCCCGGCGACCGGGACGATCTGCGGCTGCCTGAGCTGACCATGCTGCTCACCTCCGATCTCGCGGTCCTCGACCACTGGGACGGCACGGTCCTGCTGATCGCCAACGCCATCAACCACAACGACCTCGACACCGGCGTGGACGAGGCGTACGCGGACGCCGTCGCCCGGCTCGACGCCATGGAGCGCGACCTGGCCCGGCCGCTCGCCTCCTCGCCGGTCGCGCTGCCGCCGTCCGAGCTGCCCGAGTTCACCGCGCTCTGGGGCGGCGAGCAGTACCGCAAGGCCGTCGACGACATCAAGGAGCGGATCCGCGCGGGCGAGGCGTTCCAGGTGGTGCCGTCGCAGCGGTTCGAGACTCCCTGTACGGCGAGCGCCCTCGACGTCTACCGGGTGCTGCGGGCCACGAACCCGAGCCCGTACATGTATCTGATCCGGTTCCCCGACGCGGACGGCGGCTCCGCGTTCGACGTGGTGGGCTCCAGCCCGGAGGCCCTGGTGAAGGTCGCGGACGGGCAGGCCCTGCTGCACCCCATCGCGGGTACCCGGCCGCGCGGCGCGACCCCGCAGGAGGACCACGACCTGGCCGAGGAGCTGCTGGCCGACCCCAAGGAGCGGGCCGAGCATCTGATGCTGGTCGACCTCGGCCGCAACGACCTGGGCCGGGTCTGCGAACCGGGCTCCGTCGAGGTCGTCGACTTCATGTCCGTCGAGCGGTACTCGCATGTGATGCACATCGTCTCGACCGTGACCGGCAAGGTCGCGGACGGGCGGACCGCCTTCGACGTGCTGACCGCCTGCTTCCCGGCCGGGACGCTCTCCGGCGCGCCCAAGCCCCGGGCCATGCAGATCATCGACGAGCTGGAACCGTCCAGGCGCGGCCTGTACGGCGGCTGTGTCGGCTATCTCGACTTCGCCGGGGACTCCGACACCGCGATCGCCATCCGGACCGCCCTGCTGCGGGACGGAACGGCGTTCGTGCAGGCCGGGGCCGGGGTCGTGGCGGACTCCGATCCGGTCGCCGAGGACATCGAGTGCCGCAACAAGGCGGCGGCGGTGCTCCGGGCCGTCCACACCGCCAACCGCATGGCGGGGACCGGGACATCGGACCAGGCCCCGTAACGGGAGGGTGCGGCCGGGGCGCCCCAGGGGGGCTTGCCGGTCCCGCCGGGGCATGAGGGATAGTGGGGTGCGTGAGCGCTGTTCCCGTACCCCAGCCCCGTGCCGGTGCCCAGGCCGGTGCCGCCGCGTCGGCCGCCGGTGCCGCCACGGGCCGCCGGACCCTCGCCGCCGCCCTGCTCCTCGGTGCCGCCGGAGCGACCGTCGCGCTGCTCGCGTCCGGTCGTACCTGGGCCGAGGGCACGGCCCAGGCCCCCGGCGGAGCCCTGTCGCTGAGCGCCGAGGGCGGTGACATCACCGGGGTGCCCAGCGCCCTCGCCGTGGTCGGTCTCGCCGCTCTCGTCGCGGTCTTCGCCGTCCGCGGCAAGGGCCGGAAGACCGTCTCCGCCCTGCTGACCCTCAGCGGCGCGGGCGCGGCCGTCGCCGCCTTCCTCGGGGCCTCCGACCGCGCCGCCCTCGACGAGAAGGCGGCCGAGACCACCGGCGACACCGCGGCCGTGATCGGCTCCCTCAGCCACACCCCGTGGCCGTACGTCACCGCCGCCGCCGGAGTGCTGATCATGGCCGCCGGGGTGCTCGCCCTGCGCTACGGCACGCTCTGGCCCGCGATGTCGGGCCGGTACGAGCGCCCCGGCGCCGCCGCCCGGCGGGCTCCCGCGGTCGACCCCGACCGTCCCGAGGACCTCTGGAAGGCCCTGGACCGGGGCGAGGACCCGACCGACGGGGACGGCGGGCCGGACGCCCCGCACGGTCCGGAGGCACCGCGCGGCGGAGCGTGATGTCAGACCGGTCACCCTGCCGTCCGGGTGGACCGGGAGTACGGGACAATGGGATGCGAGCCCCCCGGCTCACACCCCCTGGGCGCGTCGGACCGCCGCCGCGTTCGCCTCATTCGCGCGCCGCGCGCACTCACAGCAACAAGGGAGTCATTACATGTCGGGCCACGACCACGGACACACCCCGGCCGCCTGGACCGGTTCCACCATCTCGTTCATCGGCTTCTGTGTCGCCGGTGTCTTCATGGTCGCCGCCAGCCCGGCCGGCTTCTGGCTCGGCATGGTGATCGTCGTCCTCGGCGGAGTGGTGGGCATGGGTATGCGGGCCGCGGGCCTCGGCGCGCGCGGTGAGAGCGCCGAGCGCAAGAACGCCCGTGAGCAGGCCGGCCGGGTCGTGGCCGAGCGTGTCGCCGCCCGCGGCGGCGCCTGATCACGACCCACGGACCGGCCCCGCGAGGGGTGACGGTGCCACGACGCGAGGCGCAGACCGGCGGGGCCGGGCTGCGCCTTTCCGTATCTCCGGGGGAGAATCGCACGGTGGACGCCACGACACCGCCCGCCGTACCCGCATCCGAGCCTCCGCCCGGCCCGCCCCCGGCCCCGGCGCCCGGAGATCCGGCCCCGACCGCCGGGCGGGTACGGGCCCCCGCCGCTCCGGCCGGGTCCGGTCCCGCGGCGCCGCCGGGGCCCCCGGCCGCCGACGGCACCGTACGGTCCGCCGCGCCGGATCCCGGGGATACCACCCCCGGCGGCGCGCGCCCCGGTCCCGAGGGCCCCCTGAGCGCCCCTGGGCGCCCCGGAGCCGCCCCCGAGTGGTTCCGGCCCTCCGGGGACCCCCGAACCCTTCCGGCGCCCACCCCGCCCCTGTGGCGGCGGCTCGCCGCCCCCCTGGGGACGATCGCCGCCGTCGGCGCCGCCTTCGCCTACGTCGGGACCGTGGACCCCAACGAACCCGGCCACTACCCGACCTGTCCCCTGCTCCGCTTCACCGGCATCTACTGCCCCGGCTGCGGCGGGCTCCGCAGCGCGCACGCCTTCGTCCACGGCGATCTCGGCACCGCTTTCGGCGCCAACGCCCTCGCCGTCGTCGGCTACGGAGTCTTCTTCGCGCTCTGGGTCCTGTGGACGGTCCGGGCCGTCCGGGGTGTCCCCGGGGCGACCTGGCGGATCGCCGTACGGCCCTTCTGGTGGTGGGTGACGGGCGCCGTCGTGCTGGTTTTCAGCGTGCTGCGGAATCTGCCCCTCGGCTCCGCCATCGCCCCCTGAACCCACTTTTACGCGGCTCCCGGGCACCCCGCGCGGTCCCAGCCCGTGGGACGGGCCTCGACCGGATGCGGGGCGGGCCGCGCGCTGCGGATACCATCGAGATGAACGATGCTGATCAGCATGACCGTCCCGGAAGGGGGCCCCTCGCGTGAGTGTGCTCGACGAGATCATCGAAGGCGTGCGCGCCGACCTCGCGGAGCGGCAGGCGCGGGTCGGCCTCGACGAGCTCAAGGAGCGCGCCGCCCAGGCCCCGGCCGCCAAGGACGGCGCCGCCGCGCTCCGCGGTGAGGGCGTCCGGGTCATCTGCGAGGTCAAGCGGTCCAGCCCCTCCAAGGGCGCCCTGGCCGCGATCGCCGACCCCGCCGGGCTCGCCGCCGACTACGAGGCGGGCGGCGCCGCCGCCATCTCCGTCCTCACCGAGCAGCGCCGCTTCGGCGGCTCCCTCGCCGATCTGGAGTCCGTCCGGGCCCGGGTCGACGTCCCCGTGCTGCGCAAGGACTTCATCGTCACCGCGTACCAGCTGTGGGAGGCCCGGGCGTACGGCGCCGATCTGGCGCTGCTGATCGTCGCCGCCCTGGAGCAGGAGGCGCTGGTCTCCCTGATCGAGCGCGCGGAGTCGATCGGGCTGACCCCGCTGGTCGAGGTGCACGACGAGGACGAGACCGAGCGTGCCCTGGCCGCCGGTGCCCGTGTCATCGGCGTCAACGCCCGCAATCTGAAGACCCTGGAGGTGGACCGCTCCACCTTCGAGCGGGTCGCCCCCGAGATCCCGGCCCATGTCGTCAAGATCGCCGAGTCCGGGGTCCGCGGTCCGCACGATCTGATCGCCTACGCCAACGCGGGCGCCGACGCCGTCCTGGTCGGCGAGTCCCTGGTGACCGGCCGTGACCCCAGGACCGCCGTCGCCGATCTGGTCGCCGCTGGCGCCCACCCGGCGCTGCGGCACGGGCGGGGCTGACCCCGTCGTGCCCGGCACCGTCCGCCGCCCGCGCCCGGCCACCGGGGTGGTGTCCGCGCGTCTCGCGCGCGGCTGCCGTCCCCGTGGCTGCCGCGCCCCGGCGCGACGGGTGCACGGACGCCGGGTGCGGTATGTGATCGGTTCCGAGCCGGGCCAGGTCAACGGGATGCGATGGCCCCGCGGCCGGGCCAGCCGCTGACCCCTTCGCCGACGCCCGCGCGGTACGACCGCGGGCCCGGGTGACCGGAGCGTTCCGGTTACCCGTGGCTCGGTGTACCCGTACGGCCGCCCGTACCGCGGTGGCCGGGCACCCGGCCGGGGCACGCGTACGCCCTCCCGAACGACGATCAGATCCGCACACCAGGCTGGGGGCCGCGGGCCCCCGAGGAGTACGCCGGATGACCTCTTCCGCTTCCGCAGAATCCTTTGACTTCTTCGTCCCCGACCCGGAGGGGCAGGTCCCGAACGCCGCGGGCTACTTCGGCGCCTTCGGCGGCAAGTTCATTCCCGAGGCCCTCGTCGCCGCCGTCGACGAGGTCGCCGTCGAGTACGACAAGGCCAAGGCCGACCCCGCCTTCACGGCCGAGCTGACCGACCTGCTGGTCAACTACACGGGCCGGCCCAGCGCCCTGACCGAGGTGTCCCGGTTCGCCGAGCACGCCGGAGGCGCCCGGATCTTCCTCAAGCGGGAAGACCTCAACCACACCGGCTCGCACAAGATCAACAACGTGCTGGGGCAGGCCCTGCTCACCCGCCGGATGGGCAAGACCAGGGTCATCGCCGAGACCGGCGCCGGACAGCACGGGGTGGCCACCGCCACCGCCTGCGCCCTGTTCGGCCTGGAATGCACCATCTACATGGGCGAGATCGACACCCGGCGGCAGGCGCTGAACGTCGCCCGGATGCGGATGCTCGGCGCCGAGGTCGTCCCCGTCGCCTCCGGCAGTCGCACCCTGAAGGACGCCATCAACGAGGCGTTCCGCGACTGGGTCGCCAATGTCGACAACACCCACTACCTCTTCGGCACGGTCGCCGGGCCCCACCCCTTCCCGGCCATGGTCCGCGACTTCCACCGGGTGATCGGCGTCGAGGCCCGCCGCCAGATCCTGGAGCGCGCCGGACGGCTGCCCGACGCCGCCGTCGCCTGCGTCGGCGGCGGATCCAACGCCATCGGCCTCTTCCACGCCTTCATCCCGGACACCGGGGTACGGCTGATCGGCTGCGAGGCCGCGGGCCACGGCGTCGACAGCGGGGAGCACGCCGCCACCCTCACCGTCGGCGAGCCGGGGATACTCCACGGCTCCCGTTCCTATGTCCTCCAGGACGACGAGGGCCAGATCACCGAGCCGTACTCGATCTCCGCCGGGCTCGACTACCCCGGCATCGGCCCCGAGCACGCCTATCTCAAGGACAGCGGCCGGGGCGAGTACCGCCCGGTCACCGACGCCGAGGCCATGGACGCGCTGCGGCTGCTCTCGCGTACCGAGGGCATCATTCCGGCCATAGAGTCCTCGCACGCCCTCGCCGGGGCGCTGGACGTCGGCCGCGAACTCGGTCCGGAGGGGCTGATCGTGGTCAATCTCTCCGGCCGCGGCGACAAGGACATGGACACCGCCGCCCGCTACTTCGGGCTGTACGACGGGGAGGACGCGAAGTGACCGGGAACGTGACCCTGCTGGACGAGACGCTGGCCGCGGCGAAGGCCGAGGGCCGGGCCGCGCTGGTCGCCTATCTCCCGGCCGGATTCCCCACCGTCGACGGCGGGATCGCCGCCGCCACGGCGGCGCTCGAAGGCGGCGCGGACATCGTCGAGATCGGGCTGCCGCACAGCGACCCGGTCCTGGACGGGCCGGTGATCCAGACCGCCGACGACATCGCCCTGCGCGGCGGCGTACGGATCGCCGACGTCCTGCGCACGGTCCGCGAGACCCACGCCGCCACCGGCAAGCCCGTCCTGGTGATGACGTACTGGAACCCGGTCGACCGCTACGGCGTCGAGCGGTTCACCGCCGAACTCGCGGCGGCGGGCGGCGCGGGCTGCATCCTGCCCGACCTGCCCGTCGAGGAGTCGGCGCTCTGGCGGGAGCACGCCGCCAAGCACGGCCTCGCCACGGTCTTCGTCCTCGCCCCCAGCAGCCGGGACGACCGGATCGCGACCATCACCGAGGCCGGATCCGGCTTCGTCTACGCCGCGTCCCTGATGGGCGTCACCGGAACCCGCGAGTCCGTCGGGGCGCAGGCGGAGGATCTGGTACGGCGCGTCCGCGCCAAGACCGAGCTGCCCGTCTGCGTCGGCATCGGGGTCTCCACCGCCGCCCACGCCGAGCAGGTCGCCGCCTTCGCGGACGGGGTGATCGTGGGCTCCGCCTTCGTCAAGCGGCTCCTCGACGCCCCCGACACCGAGGCCGGACTCACGGCCGTCCGCGAGCTGGCCGCCGAACTGGCCGCCGGGGCGCGCGCGGGCGCGCGGGCGGCCCGGACCTGAGCCCGCGCCCGGCTTCCGTACGCCGGGCCCGGGTTTCGTACGGATAGCTCGTACGGGTGGATCTGGACCGGGGAGGCGCGGGTGCGCCTCCCCGGTTCGTTTGCCGGGTGTGAACGAGAAGAACGACAAGAGCGCCAGGAACACGGCGGGTGGCGGGCGGCAGCGGTCCGCGCGCGAGCGGATCGAGCGGGAACACGCGCTGGAACGGGCCCGCGAACGGCGGCGGCGGACCCTGATCGTCTCCTCGGCCGTGGTCGGCGTCCTCGGCCTGGCGGCCGTGGTCGGGGTGATCGCGGCCAACGCGGACAAGGGGGGCGGCGGCAGCGACGGCAGCTCCACCGCGGGCCCGCTGCTGGCGCCCGCGGGCGCCGAGGGCAAGGGACGGCTGGCGATCCCCGTGGGCGCCGCCGACGCGCCCTCGACGCTCACCGTCTGGGAGGACTTCCGCTGCCCCGTCTGCGCCCAGTACGAGAACGTGATGCGGAAGGCCATCCACGACCTGGAGAACTCCGGTCAGCTGAAGGTCGAATACCACTTCGCCACCATCATCGACGGGAACATGGGCGGCAGCGGCTCGCTCCGCGCCGCCAACGCGGTGGCCTGCGCCCAGGACCTCGGCAAATTCGCCCCGTACCACGATGTGCTCTACCAGAACCAGCCGCCGGAGCCGGACGACAAGTTCGCCGACAACGACTATCTGATCGAGCTGGGGGGCAAGGTCGAGGGGCTCGACACGCCCGAGTTCCGCAGCTGTGTCAAGGACGGCCGGCACGACTCGTGGGTCGCCAAGTCGAACAAGGCGTTCGCGGAGGGCGGGTTCAGGGGGACGCCGACCGTCCTGCTCAACGGGGAGTCGATCTTCCCGGAGAAGGGCGGGAAGCAGATCTCCCCGGAGAATCTGACGAAGTGGGTCGAGGCGGCGAACAAGGGCAAGAAGCCGGGAACGGTGCCGCCTGCTTCATCCGACTCCTCACGTTCGGCGGAAGTAGGGTCGTAAGTCCGGTTCCGTCAATCTCGCGGGGCTCCCGGTGACACTCCCGTCACCGGGAGCGGGCGGGCCGTCCGGGCCCGTCCCGGCGGTCTCCCGTACGGCCGCGGACGGCGGGGAGGGCCATGAGTTATTCAGACGTTGTCCCGGCCGCTTGCCGGTTCCACTGCTAAGCAGGGTAGCGTCGGACCCGTCATGGACCTTGCCTACATTCCGAGCCCGTCCTCCGGAGCGATCCACCTGGGACCGCTGCCGCTGCGCGGCTACGCACTCTGCATCATTCTCGGTGTCTTCGTGGCCGTCTGGTACGGCAACAAGCGCTGGATCGCCCGCGGCGGCACGGCCGGGACCGTGGCCGACATCGCCGTCTGGGCCGTGCCCTTCGGCCTGGTCGGCGGCCGCCTCTACCATGTGATCACCGATTACCAGCTGTATTTCAGCGACGGTAAGAACTGGGTGGACGCCTTCAAGATCTGGGAGGGCGGGCTCGGTATCTGGGGCGCGATCTCCCTCGGCGCCGTCGGCGCCTGGATCGGCTGCCGCCGCCGGGGCATCCCGCTGCCCGCCTGGGCCGACGCCCTGGCGCCCGGGATCGCCTTCGCCCAGGCGATCGGCCGCTGGGGCAACTGGTTCAACCAGGAGCTGTACGGGAAGCCGACGGATCTGCCGTGGGCCCTGGAGATCTCCGAGGGGCCGAACCGGGTGGCGGGGACGTACCACCCGACCTTCCTCTACGAGTCGCTCTGGTGCGTCGCCGTCGCGCTGCTGGTGATCTGGGCCGACCGGCGCTTCAAGCTGGGCCACGGCCGGGCCTTCGCGCTCTACGTCGCCGGATACTGCGCGGGCCGCGCGTGGATCGAGTACCTCCGGGTCGACGAGGCGCACGAGGTCCTCGGGCTCCGGCTCAACGTCTGGACGGCGCTGATCGTCTTCGTGCTCGCGGTGGTCTACATCGTGGTCTCGGCGCGGCTGCGGCCGGGCCGGGAGGAAATTGTCGAGCCGGGTGCGCCGGGTGCCGGGGACGGGACCGCCGCCGACGGCGACGGGTCGGCCGACTCCGGTACGGACGCCGCTTCCGGTGACGGCGCGGCCGACGACGAGGACGGTGCCGGGGGCGGTGCCGGGGACGGCAAGTCCGGGACCGGTAACCGGGGCGCGGCGGCGGAGGCCGGAACGCAGCCCTAAGGTTTCCGACCGGGTCCGAGCGCGGCGAAGACCTCCGGTGTGGTGGGAGCTTTCCGGTAACCCACCGCATCGGAGGTCTTCGCCGTCTATGCGTTACGCCCCGTATGTCCGGGCTCGGCTCCGGCCCGGGTCCGCCGTGTGCGGTGAGGGCAGGGCCTGTTCCACGGTGTCGACGACGGTGACCCGGCCCCCGTCCCCGGGGTCGGGATCCGGCATGATCGATTCCGGGTCGACGAGATAGACCTCGTGGCCGTCGAGCGTCAGCCTGCGGGTGACCTCCAGGATCATGCGCCGGGCCACGTCGTCGATCGCGTAGACCATCGTGAGGTCCACGGCCACCCGGGTCTCCGGGGGCTCCGATTCGACGGCCTCGTGAACGACTCTCTCGGCGCCCGCGAAGCCGATCCCTCCTTGCAACTGGAAGACCCGTACCGCGTCCGGACCGCTTCCCACGACATGGTTGGCGCGCACGACCGCGCGTGCGGCGGGCGGGACTCCCATCAGATGCAGACCCATGTCGGAGGAGAACCGTTCGAAGAGGCACACTCCGCGCACGCTGTTCCCGTGGGGATCCAGCCGTGGCGAGAACGTGGCGATGCCGATCTGGCCGGGGAGCGCGCCGATGAGCCCCCCGGCCACGCCGCTCTTCGCGGGGATGCCGACCTGGGTCGCCCAGTCACCGGCCGCGTCGTACATTCCGCAGGTGAACATGACGCTCAGTACCTGACGCACCACCGGTTCGGGGATCACCCGCTCACCCGAGAGGGGATTCACCCCACGGTTGGCCAGCGTCGCGGCCATCATGGCCAGATCGCGCGCGGTGACGAGAACAGAGCACTGGCGGGTGTAGCCGTCGACCACGGTTCGCGGGTCCTCGGTGAGGATGCCGTGGCTGCGGAGCATGTGGGCGATGGCGAGGTTGCGGTGCGCGTGCTCCATCTCCGATACGCACACCGCCTCGTCCGGCCGCAGCCGACGGCCCGCGAAGGCCGAGAGGCCGTCGATCACACGTTCGGTCCGCGCCGCCGGGGTCAGGCCCTCCGGCCCGGCCAGCGAGTGTGTGGTGATCGCACCGGCGTTGATCATGGGGTTGAGCGGGCGTCCCGTCCCGCTTTCGAGGGAGACCTCGTTGAACGCCTCGCCCGACGGCTCGACACCGACTCTGGCGAGGACGGCGTCGAATCCCCGGTCGGAGAGCGCCAGGGCGTACGCGAACGGCTTGGAGATCGATTGGATGGTGAATTCGGTATCGATGTCACCGGCGCCGTAGACCGCCCCCTGAACCGTGGCGAAGACCGCGCCGAGGCGCTCGGGATCCGCTGCCGCGAGTTCGGGGATGTAGTCGGCCAGTTCGCCGGAGGTCAGTGAGGCGGCGCTCTTGAGCGCCTCGGCCAGATAGTCGGGAATGACCGACCGCATTCGGTCCTCCTCTCACCGGACGCGCGGGCTTCGCGTGCCGGTATCGGGGCTGCCGCGGCGTCGCGCGCCGCGCGGGGGCTGGGTACGGGAACGGCGGGCGGGGCCGCGGGAGGGAGGCCGCCGGGGCGGGGGGTGTCCCGGCGGCCTCCCTCCTCTCCGGGTGCGCCCGTTGCCCCGCGGGGACGGTCAGGGGGCCACCCGCCGGGCGAGGGCGAGGGTGCGTTCGGCCGCCGCGACGATCGCCGCGTCCACGAACCGGCCGTCGGGCAGGGCCTGGGCGCCCCCGTCGGCCGCCGCCGCCTTCACCACGGCCACGGCCGCGGAGATCTCCTCGGGGGCGGGCCGGAAGGCCCGTTCGATGACGGGGAGCTGGCGGGGGTGGATGGCTGCCCGGCCCACGAAGCCGAGGGCCCGGCCGTGGGTGCAGGACGCGTAGAGGGCGTCCAGATCGCGGATGTCGGGGAAGACCGACTGGACGGGCGGGGCGAGCCCGGCGGCCCGGGCGGCGACCACGATCCGGGAGCGGGGCCAGTCCAGGGCCGTACCGCCGTCCCGTACGCCGAGGTCGGCCCGGAGGTCGGCCTCGCCGATCCCGATGCCGTGGACGGCGGGGTGGGCGCTGGCGATGGCGTAGGCGTGCTCGATGGCCAGGGCCGATTCCAGCAGCGGATAGAGGGGGACGCCGGGGGCGAGCCCGGCGACGGGGGGAATGTCAGTGCCGTGTGTCACCTTGGGAACACGGAGAGCGCTCAGACCGGGCAGGCCGGTCAGGGTCTCGATCTCTTCGGGCGAGCGGGGGGAGTTGATCCGGACGTGGACGGGCAGCGGCTGGGGTTCGGTGAGCAGTTCGGCGGTGGCGGCGAGGGCGTATTTCTTCCGCTCGGGGGCGACGGCGTCCTCCAGGTCGACGATCACCACATCGGCGCCGGAGCGGATGGCCTTGCCGACGACCTCGGGGCGGTCGCCGGGGGCGTAGAGATAGGTGAGGGGGATGGTCATACGGCACCCCGGGCGCGGAGCGCGGAGATATCGGCGGGGCCGAGACCCAGTTCGGTGAGGACGGCGTCGGTGTCGGCGCCGTGGGGGCGGCCGGGCCAGCGGATCGCGCCGGGGG
This sequence comes from Streptomyces sp. NPDC020875, assembly GCF_040641415.1. Classification (NCBI taxonomy): domain Bacteria; kingdom Bacillati; phylum Actinomycetota; class Actinomycetes; order Kitasatosporales; family Streptomycetaceae; genus Streptomyces; species Streptomyces sp. NPDC020875. The sequence goes on from NZ_JBFADP010000064.1 coordinate 28,505, forward strand.
TCTCCGAGAGCCGGAAGAGGACGTTCTGCATCCGGATGGTGCCCAGTTCGGGGTCCTCGACCTCGGTGACGGTGTCCAGCGCGCGGTACTGGGGGTCGTCCATCACGTCCCGGACGTCGTAGACGGGGGCGATCGCGGCCTCGGCTTTCTCGAAGGCGGCCAGGACCTCGGCGCGGGGGCGGCGGGCGATCCAGCCCCCGACGGCGGCGTCCAGTTCGTCGGCGTGCCCGGCGCGGCCGTTTCCGGAGGCGAACCACGGCTCGTCGATCAGCTCGGGGCGGCCGACCAGCCGCATCACCCGCTCCGCGACGGACTGGGCCGAGGTGGAGACGGCCACCCAGCTGTCGTCGGCGGTGCGGTAGGTGTTGCGGGGCGCGTTGTTGCGGGAGCGGTTGCCGCACCGGGGCTGGACATAGCCGAGCTGGTCGTACCAGAGGGGGCCCGGTCCGAGGACGGCGAGCATCGGTTCGATGATCGCCATATCGACGACCTGGCCGCGTCCGGAGGCGGTCCTTGCGGTGAGCGCCGTCATCACGGCATAGGCGGTGGCGAGGGCGGCGACGGAGTCGGCGAGACCGAAGGGGGGCAGGGTCGGCGGGCCGTCCGGTTCGCCGGTGGCGGCGGCGAACCCGCTCATCGCCTCGGCGAGGGTGCCGAAGCCGGGGCGGTGGGAGTAGGGGCCGAACTGGCCGAAGCCGGTGACCCGGGTGAGGACCAGCCGGGGGTTGGCCCGGCTCAGCTCGTCCCAGCCGAGGCCCCACCGCTCCAGGGTGCCGGGGCGGAAGTTCTCGATCACCACATCGGCGTCGGCGGCCAGCCGCAGCAGGGTGTCCCGGCCGTCGGGGGAGGAGAGGTCGAGGGTGACGGTCCGCTTGTTGCGGCCCAGCACCTTCCACCAGAGCCCCACCCCGTCCTTGGCGGGGCCGTGGCCCCGGGAGGGGTCGGGGCGGCGGGGGTGCTCGACCTTGATCACCTCGGCGCCGAAGTCGCCGAGCAGGGTGGCGGCCAGCGGACCGGCGAAGAGGGTGGCGAGATCGAGGACCCGCAGCCCGCGCAGGGCGGGTGCGGGTGCGGACGGCGGACGGGAAGAGGAGGGGAGGCCGGTGGAGTCCGGCGGGGCGGGTGAAGGGGCCGGGGGAGGCGTCATGAGGCGCTGCCGATCTCCGGGTCGGATTCGGATACGGGGCCGGACGGGGTCCCGGCGGACGCGGCCGGGGTTCCGGCCGACAGGGTCGCCAGGGAGCTGTCCGCGGGCGCGATGGTTGCGTAGGCGGTGTCGATCTCGGGGCGGTAGGGCATCGAGACCGACGCGCCCTCACGGCCGACGCAGATCGCCGCCGCGCAGGTCGCCCAGCGCAGGGCGGCCTCGACGGGACGGCCCTCGCCGAGGGCGACGGCGAGGGCGCCGGTGAAGGCGTCACCGGCGGCGGTGGTGTCCACGGCGGTCACCCGGGGCGCGGGGACGGTGAGCCGGGTGCCGTCCCGGTCGGCGTAGAGACAGCCCCGGGCACCCAGCGTGATCACCACCCGGGGGACCCGGCCGAGCAGGGCGTCGGCGGCGGCGTCCGGGTCGGTGAGCCCGGTCAGCAGGGTGGCCTCGTGCTCATTGGGGACCAGCAGATCGGTGGTGGCGAGCAGCGGGGGCGGCAGCGGCCGGGCGGGGGCGGGTGTGAGTACGGTCCGTACGCCGTGCCGGCGCGCGGTCCCGGCGGCCTCGACGACGGCGGAGAGGGGGAGTTCGAGTTGGAGGAGCAGGGTGTCGGCGGTGGCGATGAGCGCCTCGTCGCCGGGGCCGAGCGCCGTGACGGAGCCATTGGCGCCGGGGACGACGACGATCGCGTTGCCGCCCTCGTCGTCCACGACGACATGGGCGGTGCCGGAGGGGCCGTCCGCCGTGTGCAGCAGATCGGTGTCCACCCCGGACGCCTCCAGGGTGTGGCGCAGCCGGGGGCCGTAGGGGTCGGTACCGACGGCGCCGATCATCGCCACGGTGCCGCCCGCGCGGGCGGCGGCCACGGCCTGGTTGGCGCCCTTGCCGCCGGGGACCGTGCGGAACGCGCGGCCGGTGACGGTCTCGCCGCGCCGCGGGGCGCGGTCGACATAGGTGACGAGGTCCATATTGCTGCTGCCGAGTACCACGATGGCTGTCATGGGCGGAGCGCCTCCTGGTGGGTGAGCCGGGCGAGGGCGTCGAAGCCGATGCCGTCGAATCCGGTGACGGAGCTGGCGAGCCGGTTGCGCAGGGGCGCGGTCCAGCGGTCGGGCAGCCGGTCGGGGTGCCCGGCGAGCAGCCCGGCGACCGAGCCCGCGGTGGCGCCGTTGGAGTCGGTGTCCCAGCCGCCGGAGACGGCCCGGCAGATGGAGCCGGAGAAGTCGCCGTCGGCATGGGTGAGCGCGGCGGCGAGCAGGGCGGCGTTGGGGACGGAGTGGACCCAGTGGTAGTGGCCCAGCTCCCGGTGGAGCCGGTCCACGACGGTGTCGAAGTCGGCTTCCGCGCGGGCCGTGGCGATACCCAGCCGGACGGCCCGGGCCAGCCGCGAATCCGGTGGCACGACGGTCAGTCCGGTGGCCAGCGCCTGGTGGACGGTGACCGCGGACCCGGCCGGGCCGCTCGCGTGGTGCGCCGCGCCGCCCGGCTTCCCGCGGCCCGCCGGTACGCCGCCGACCGGTACGCCGCCCGCCGCGCGGGCGATCGTCGCCGCGATGAACATGGCGGCGTAGACACCGTTCCCGGTATGGCTGAGGACCGCGTCCCGGTGGGCCTGGGCCGCGGCGGCGCCCGGGTTGCCGGGGTGCGTCCAGCCGTGGACGTCCGCGCGGATGGCGGCGCCGATCCACTCCCGGAACGGATTGCGGTACCGGGCGGTGTACGGCGGCTCGATGCCGCAGAGCAGATTGCGGTAGGCGATCCGTTCGGCGGTGAACGTCCGGCCCGCAGGCAGTTCGTCCAGCCAGAGGGCGGCGACGTCCCGGGTGCGGAAGCCGCGGCCGTACCGGCGGAGCAGCAGCAGATTGAGCAGGGGGTAGTTGAGGTCGTCGTCCTCCGGCATGCCGTCGATGTTCTCGGCCAGCGACGTGGGCGCGGAGCGCCGGTTCCAGGGATGGGCCCGGGCCAGCTCCGGGGGCAGCCCGTCGGCGGTGAACCAGCTCCGCAGCGGCCAGTTCCCGGTGGCGGCGGCCAGCGCCCGGATCCCGGCGAGCGGCAGTTTCTCCACCGGCTTCCCCAGCAGACACCCGGCGGCCCGGCCGAGCCAGGCGGCGTGCAGGGCGTCCTCGTAGGCCGTCGCGGGGGCGGTGGCCGGGTCGTCGGGGCGGGCGTGGTCCGGTGCGGGGGCGCGCGTCGCGTCGGCGGCGGACCCGGGCCCGGGGGCGGGGCGGCCGGTTCGGGCCGCGTGGAGGGCGTCTTCGTACGGGCCCGGCCCCGGAGCCGACCCGGGTGCGGGGTGGGCGCGGTCGCGTCGGGGGCCGCCCGGCCGCAGGGCTTCGTCGGCGACGGCCGGTGCCGGGCCGGTCGTCCGGCCTCCGGGCGAGGCGGGCCAGTCGGGGCAGGCGGCCAGGACGGCGGCCAGATCGGTGGGCTCGCGGTCCTCGACGTCGCCGGTCAGGGCGGCGAGTTCGTCCAGCAGCCGCCCCGCGACGGACCGAGGCCGGGGTCCCGCGGGCGAGCCGGAGGCCCCGCCCGGCGGGGGAGCGGCCGTACCGCCCGCCGCCTCCCAGGCCGCGGCCACCGCCGCGACGGTCGCCGGGTCGCGCCCGTCCTCGACGGCCTGGCGGAGTTCATGGGCGACGAGGTCCTCGGGCTGTACCCAGGTGAGCCGGAGCGCGCCGGACCTGTCGGCGCGCGGCGGAGGGGGCGGGGTGCCGAGCTGTCCGGGCAGCGCCGTCGCGGTCATCGGCCTGCCTCCCGCCGCCCGGCGCCGGGCGGACCGGCGCTCACCGGGCCTCCTCCGTCAGCCGGGCGAACGCGGTCTCGTGCGCGCGGCGCCGGGCCGTGTCCCGGGCGAAGACCTCCCGGGCGACCGAGGCGAGGTCCCGGGCCGGGGCGTCCAGATCGAGCCGGCTGGCGTCGGCGACGGTCTTCGCCCAGTCGCGCGGTACGGCCGCCGAGCCGTGCAGCGCCCCGGCGATCGCGCCCGCCATGGTGGCGATGGAGTCGCAGTCCCGGCCGTAGTTGACCGACCCCAGGACCGTGCGCCGGTAGTCGCCGCCGCCGATCAGCAGCATGCCGAGGGCGATCGGCAGCTCCTCGATCGCGTGCAGCCGGGAGGGGCGGCGGGCACCGAGGCCGGGCGCCCGGTAGTCGGCGCCGACCGTGTCGAAGGGCGCGACCGCCGTCCGCAGCGGGGCGAGCGCCGGTTCGAAGTCCGTATGGCGGACGGCGACTTCGGCGACCGCCTCGATCGCCGCCCGGGTGCCGTCCTTGGCCAGCGCCAGCGCCGTGTCCACGACCGAGGCGGGGGTGGCGTCCGGTGCGCAGGCCGCCGCGACCGCCGCCGCGAAGACCCCGGCTGCCTCCCGTCCGTAGGACGACTGATGGGCGCCCGCCACATCGATCGCCTCGCGGTAAGCCGCCGCGGGGTCGGCCGCGTTGACCAGCCCGACGGGGGCCATGTACATGGCCGCGCCGCAGTTCACGATATTGCCGCCGCCCGCCTCGCGCGGGTCGACATGGCCGTAGTGGATCCGGGCCACCAGCCACTTCTCGGCGAGGAAGATCCGTTGCAGCGGCAGCGCCTCCGCCTCCAGTTCGGGGATCCAGCGGGGGGTCCCGAGCAGATCGGGCACCAGATGCTCGGCCACGGCGTAGGCGTCGAGATGGTCGCGTACGGCGGCGTACACCCGGATCAGGGCATGGGTCATCAGGGTGTCGTCGGTGACGTGCCCGTCGCCCTTGTGGTACGGCGCGACGGGGCGCGCGGTGCGCCATTCGGCACCGTGCCACGGTCCGACGATCCCCTGGACCCGGCCGCCGTGCCGTACGGCGATCTGCTCGGGTGTGTACCCCTCGACGGGGCCGCCCAGCGCGTCACCGACCGCCGCGCCCGTCAGCGCGCCCGCGATCCGGTCGTCGAGTCCGGGCGATGTGTGTGGTGTTGGCGTCATGTCGGAATTGTCCACCCGGGGCGGCCGGTTCCCCGGGTGTCAGCCGCTCGGCGAGTTCCACCAGATCCGTCCCCGCGAGCCGGGGCAGGGCGCAGCCCGCGAGGGTCCGGCACGCCTCGCGCCAGGACTCGGGCACGGCCCCGCCGCCGCCGAGCGCGCCGGTCAGGGCCCCGGCGAGGGCGGGCGCGGAGTCCGCCACCCGGGAGAGACAGGCCGCCGTCGGCACGGCCTCGGCGACCCGGCCGCGGGCCGCCGTCGCCACCGCCAGCGCCACCGGGACGGTCTCGGCCGCCGCGATGCCGTAGCTGTAGACATGGTCGACGATCTGATGCTCCAGCAGCGGTACGAGGGCGAACGCGGCGGCCTCGCCCGCCAGGGACCGGGCCAGCCGTACGGCGTGCCGGGCGTTGCGGCCGATCTCGGTGGAGCCGGGCAGCTGGTCGACGGCGGCGGCCACCGCGCCGTCCACGTCCGCTCCGCCGAGCGCCGCGGCGACCGCGGCGGCCATCGCCCGGGCGCCGTACACCCCGTCACCGTCCTGGGTGTACCGGGCGTCGAACTCGGCGAGGGCGGCGGCGGCGACCGGATCGCCGGGGTGGACGACCGCCAGCACGGCGGCCCGTACGCAGGCCGCGTCGTCGAAGTAGTGCGGATTGTCGTGGCCGGTCGCCGGGGGCCGCAGCCCGGTCGCCAGATTCCCCAGACCCGCCCGGACGGAGATCCGGGCCCGCAGCGGCAGTACCGCCGACTCGACCTCGGGCGCGCGGGCCGCCGCGGCGGCGACCTCGGCGGCGAGGGAGTTCCACGCCAGATCGACGGCCGCGCGCGGGCGGTGCTCCGGCGGCAGCGCCGCGAAGAGTTCCCCGGCCGCCGTCAGTACGGTCTCGGCCGCGAAGGCGGCCCACTCGGCGTCGTCGGACGGGCCCAGGCGGAGCGGCTCCGGCGGCTGGTTGAGCGCGATCGGGACGGGGAGGGTCGTGGTGGCGTTCTGCTCGGCGAAGGTGTCCAGCTCCCGGGTCAGCCGCCGGGTCCACTCGGGCATCCGGGCCGCCCGGTGCCGGGCGGCGGGCCATCCGGCGGCGTCCCCGGCGGCCAGCCCGAGCAGCAGCCCTTCCACGGCCCGCTCGGCGGGCCCGGACCGCGCCCCGCCACCGGTCCCGGCCGTCTCACCGGCGGCCGTACGGATCCGGGCGGCGGCACCGGCGCGGGTACGGGCCCGGGGCGAGAGCGCCGGGGCGCGGTGTCTCCGGGGCGCGCCGCCGCTCCCGTCCGGCGGATCCGGGGGGCGTACGGGGCTGCCGGCGCCGCTCTCCTCGTTCGTCCCCGTACCGGTACGGGGCTCGGACGCGCCCGGCGGCGGGTGAGGGGAGCTGTCCGGCGCGGCGCGATCCGGACGAAGGGCGTCCGCCCCGGGGAGGCGGACCGTTCCTGCGGCTGGGGCTGCGGCTGCCACTGCGGGCGGGGTCGGAGGTGGGGGAGCGCCGGTGTCGTCGGGCCGTACGCGGTTCACGGGCGGGTTCCCGGGCCCCGGTCCCGGACCGGCCGCCCGCGCCGGATCGTGCGGCGTACCGGCCGTCATGACGCCGCCCGGGGGCCGCGCCCCGACCGCGTACCGGAGAGCGCGCCGTCCGGGGCCGCCTCCCGTGCCCGATCCGGGTTCGCGTCCGGGGCCGCTTCGGGCGCCGCGTCCCGGGCCGTTCCCGTACCGGCCTCCTCGGTCGTTTCCGGCGGCCGTTCCCCGGGCGGCTCCGGCGACTCGTCGGGGACCAGCAGATCCGCGATGTCCAGGATGTGATGGCCCGCCATCGAGGGCAGACAACTGCCCCGGACCGGCCCGATCGCCGCCGCCCACTCCGGGGGGATCGCCGAGGCGCCCCGCACCGCACCGGCCAGCGCGCCCGCGACCGCCGCCGTCGTATCGGCGTCCCGGCCCATGTTGACCGCCGTGAGGACCGAGGTACGGAAGTCGCCCCGGGCCGCCGCGAACGCACCGAACGCCAGCCCCACCGCCTCCGGCGCCAGATCCGTCCACGGATATCCGCCGATCACCACCGAGGAGCGGACCGCCCGCTCCATCGTCAGGGTGTCCGGATAGGAGCGTTGCGCGGTGACCACCCCCCGACGCAGGGAGCGCGCCGTCCACGAGTCCATCGGGATCACCGACAGGGCCGCGCCGATCACCCCCGCCGGGCCCGCGCCCGCCATCGCTGCCGCGACGCCCGCCGCGACCGCCTGCCCGCCGAAGATGCCCTCGCCGTCATGGCTCACCGAACCGTCGATGGTCACCAGCCGGGCCGCCTCCAGCGGACGGCCCGCCGCGAAGACCCCGAACGGCGCCGCCCGCATGGCGAGCCCGTCGCTCCACGCGTGCCTGTGCTGGGCCGAGATCGGGGCGGCCAGCCCCCGGCGGAGATTCTCCAGTGTGCCCCGCTCGCTGAATCCGGCGCCGCGGAAGGGGCCCTCGTCGAGATCGGCGATCCAGTGGTGCCACGCCCGCTCGACATGGGCCACCGTCAGGGCCGAGCCGTGCCGGGCCAGCAGCAGCCCGGAGAAGATCGCGTACTCCGTGTCGTCCGTCCCCGCCGGGTCATGGGTCACGAAGCCCTCGATCCGGCCCCAGCGGCGGCGGATCTCGGACGGCCGCATGTTCTCCGCGGGCGCGCCCAGGGCGTCGCCCACCGCGAGCCCCAGCAGCGCGCCGCACGCCCGGTCGCGCAGGCCGGGGGCGGGAGCGGTGGCGGCCGGGTCCGCCGAGGACAGCGGCGCGCCGTCGAACGGATCGGCGGGATTGCATGCAACCAACTCCATGGGGCGGGCCCCTTTCGCGCGCGCGAGCCTGTCGTCTGCATCTGTGCCATACGCACACCGCCGACAGACCGAGAAACGCCGATAAAGAATGAGAAACGCCGCTGTTACCCGGAATGTCACCCTACGGAACTCAGGTAAGTATGGACTGCCTTGCTGGCGAGACCCTTACATCGCGCGTATTTTCGAGGGTGTTCGAGGGGGCGGAGCGGAAGGTTCCGTCGATGAGTGACGGGTCCGCCCGGCCATGCCCGGGGTACGGCCGACAGGCCGTCGCGCCCGGAATCCGGGGTCCGCGCGACACCGGGAGCCCCCGAGGGCACGGCACGGCGAGGCAAGGGGAGAAACAGAGTGGCCGTCATCGAATCCGTCGCGAGCCTGCACGAGGCGCACCGCGACAACCACACGCACCGCGACGTCAACGGCGGCTGGCTGCGCCCCGCCGTCTTCGGCGCGATGGACGGCCTGGTCTCCAATCTGGCGCTGATGACCGGAGTCGCGGGCGGCTCGGCCTCCCAGCAGACCATCGTCGTCACCGGGCTCGCCGGACTCGCCGCGGGCGCGTTCTCGATGGCCGCGGGCGAATACACCTCGGTCGCCTCCCAGCGGGAACTGGTCCTGGCGGAACTGGCCGTCGAGCGGCACGAGTTGCGCAAGCACCCGGACGACGAGCAGGCGGAGCTGGCGGCGCTCTACGTCTCCCGGGGCGTCGAGCCCGAACTGGCCCGGGAAGTCGCGGCCCAGCTCTCCCGCGACCCCGAGCAGGCCCTGGAGATCCACGCCCGGGAGGAGCTGGGGATCGACCCCGACGACCTTCCGTCGCCGACGGTCGCCGCGGTCTCGTCGTTCGGCGCCTTCGCGCTGGGCGCGCTGCTCCCGGTGCTGCCGTATCTGCTGGGCGCGAGCGCCCTGTGGCCCGCCGTACTGCTCGCCCTGGCCGGGCTCTTCGGCGCCGGTGCGCTCGTGGCACGTGTCACCGCCCGTAGCTGGTGGTTCAGCGGAGTGCGACAGCTCGCCCTGGGCGGCGGCGCGGCGGCGCTGACGTACGGGCTGGGACATGTGATCGGCGCGGCGGTCTGACGCGGAGCGGCGCCGCCGATTTCGGGGGCGGGTCGCGCCGGGGGCCTCGGCTTGTTCGCGGGCCGCGCGCCGCCTGTGCCTTATGGGGCCGGTGCCCCAAAGACCCGAGCCGCGCTCGGAGAGCCGGGTTTGTTCGCGGGCCGCGGGCTGTCGGTGGTTTCTCGCGCAGTTCCGCCCCCTATGCCTTCGGCGATGGGGGGACCCCCAGCGCCTTGGCCCTCCGGCTGAGGCCCACAACCCCGGGCCGCGCCCCGCGGCCTACTGTTTGTTCGCGGGCCGCAGGTGGTTCTCGCGCAGTTCCCCGCGCCCCTGGAGGGTCCGGGCCGGTTGTTTCCGGGCCCGCAGGTGGTTCCCCGCGCCCCCCGGAACCCCGGGTCGCGCCCCTGGCGTCGGCGCGGCGGTTTCCGTTCACGGGGCGGACACACCGCCGTGACGTACGGGGCGGGTCACTCCACCGGGCCCGTGCCGGGGTGGGCGACCCGGGGGCCGGGGCGGTGCCCGTCGGCGCCCCCGACCCGGGCGGATACACTCGGGCGGACTTTCCGCTCCGGGGTGTCCCCCGGGGCTTCCCATGGCGTACGGCGCCCGCGTCGCGCATGGTGGGGACAGTGCCGACCCCATCGCGAGACCCCGGCCGGACCGCCGGTTTCGGAGTGTGTGCCACGGGGCATGAGCCGTAGGCGCCGCGGGCAAAGAAGCCCGCTCCGCCTCCGGGCCCTGCGGTCGGCCGGGCCCCGGCACAGAACCCGGCATGGATCCCAGGACCGTGTCCGTAAGCCTGCCGTACCCTGTTCGTAACCCCGGATTGTCCGCATGCTGGAATGTGGAATCCACTTTTCGGGAATCATTCCATCATGTAACCTGCACGAAATTTCGCAGAGGGCCAACGTCGTCCCTCGGCACAGCACATGCCACGACGACGACGGGAGAGCCGATGCGTTCCGACGCCTGGTCGCCCATGGACGGTCGCCCCGCCCCTCAGGGGATGTACGACCCCCGTAACGAGCACGACGCCTGTGGCGTCGGATTCGTGGCCACCCTCACCGGGGTGGCCAGCCATGAGCTGGTGGAACAGGCGCTGACGGTGCTCCGCAACCTGGAGCACCGCGGAGCGACCGGTTCGGAGCCCGACTCCGGGGACGGCGCCGGAATCCTGGTCCAGGTGCCGGACGCCTTCCTGCGCGAGGTCACCTCCTTCGACCTGCCCGAGGCCGGCGCCTACGCCGTCGGTACCGCCTTCCTGCCCGTCGCGGGCGAGGACGGCGGCGACCCCACCGGCGACGCCGTCTCGCGGATCGAGACGATCGCCGAGGAGGAGGGTCTCACCGTCCTCGGCTGGCGCGAGGTCCCCGTCACCCCCGATCTGCTCGGCAACGGCGCCCGCGCCACCATGCCCGCCTTCCGGCAGATCTTCGTCACCGACGGTGAGAGCACCGGCCTGGTCCTCGACCGCAAGGCGTTCGCGCTGCGCAAGCGGTCCGAGCGCGAGGCCGGGGTGTACTTCCCGTCGCTCTCGGCCCGGACCGTCGTCTACAAGGGCATGCTCACCACCGGACAGCTGGAGCCGTTCTTCCCGGACCTGTCCGACCGGCGCTTCGCCACCGCGATCGCCCTGGTGCACTCCCGGTTCTCCACCAACACCTTCCCCAGCTGGCCGCTGGCCCACCCGTACCGCTTCGTCGCCCACAACGGTGAGATCAACACCGTCAAGGGCAACCGGAACTGGATGCGGGCCCGGGAGTCCCAGCTGGCCACCGAGGTCTTCGGCGAGCGCGGGCTGGAGCGGATCTTCCCGGTCTGCACCCCCGACGCCTCCGACTCCGCCTCCTTCGACGAGGTCCTGGAGCTGCTGCACCTCGGCGGCCGGTCCCTGCCGCACTCCGTGCTGATGATGGTCCCCGAGGCGTGGGAGAACCATGACTCCATGGACCCGGCCCGGCGCGCCTTCTACCGCTACCACTCCACGATGATGGAGCCCTGGGACGGCCCCGCCTGCGTCACCTTCACCGACGGCACCCAGGTCGGCGCCGTCCTCGACCGCAACGGGCTGCGCCCCGGCCGCTACTGGGTCACCGACGACGGACTGGTGGTCCTCTCCTCCGAGGTCGGCGTCCTCGACATCGACCCCGCCAAGGTCGTCCGCAAGGGCCGCCTCCAGCCGGGCCGGATGTTCCTCGTGGACACCGCCGAGCGCCGGATCATCGAGGACGACGAGATCAAGTCGACCCTCGCCGCCGAGCAGCCGTACGCCGAATGGCTCGCCGCGGGCACCATCGAGCTGGGCGATCTGCCCGAGCGCGAGCACATCGTGCACACCCACGCGTCCGTCACCCGCCGCCAGCAGACCTTCGGCTACACCGAGGAGGAGCTGCGGGTCCTGCTCGCCCCGATGGCCAGGACCGGTATGGAGCCGATCGGCTCCATGGGCACGGACTCCCCGATCGCCGCGCTGTCCGAGCGGCCCCGGCTGCTCTTCGACTACTTCACCCAGCTCTTCGCGCAGGTCACCAACCCGCCGCTGGACGCCATCCGTGAGGAACTGGTGACGTCCCTGCACTCGTCGCTGGGTCCCGGCGGCAATCTGCTGGACCCGACGGCCGCCTCGTGCCGCAGCGTCACCCTGCCCTTCCCGGTGATCGACAACGACGAGCTGGCCAAGCTCATCCACATCAACGCCGACGGCGACATGCCCGGGATGAAGGCCGCCACCCTCTCCGGTCTCTACCGTGTCGGCGGCGGCGGTGACGCCCTCGCCGCCCGGCTGGCGGCGATCTGCGCCGAGGCCGACACCGCGATCGAGGACGGCGCCCGGCTGATCGTCCTCTCCGACCGGCACTCCGACGCCGAGCACGCCCCGATCCCGTCGCTGCTGCTCACCTCGGCCGTCCACCACCATCTGATCCGGACCCGGCAGCGCACCAAGGTCGGGCTGCTGGTCGAGGCGGGCGACGTCCGCGAGGTCCACCACGTCGCGCTGCTGATCGGCTATGGCGCCGCCGCCGTCAACCCGTATCTGGCGATGGAGTCCGTCGAGGACCTGGTCCGCGCCGACACCTTCATCACCGATATCGAGGCCGAGCGGGCCATCCGTAACCTGATCTACGCCCTGGGCAAGGGCGTGCTGAAGGTGATGTCCAAGATGGGCATCTCGACCGTCGCCTCCTACCGGGGCGCCCAGGTCTTCGAGGCCATCGGCCTGGACGAGGCGTTCGTCGCCGAGTACTTCGACGGCACCACCTCCAAGATCGGCGGCGCCGGTCTCGCGGTGATCGCCGACGAGGTGGCGGCCCGCCACGCCAAGGCGTACCCCGTCTCCGGGATCGCCCCGGCGCACCGCGCGCTGGAGATCGGCGGCGAGTACCAGTGGCGCCGTGAGGGCGAGCCGCACCTCTTCGACCCGGACACCGTCTTCCGGCTCCAGCACGCCACCCGCAACCGCCGGTACGACATCTTCAAGCAGTACACGGACCGGGTGAACGAGCAGTCCGAGCGGCTGATGACGCTCCGCGGCCTGTTCGGCTTCGCCGAGGGCCGTACCCCCGTCCCGCTGGACGAGGTCGAGCCCGCGTCCGAGATCGTCAAGCGCTTCTCCACCGGCGCGATGTCGTACGGCTCCATCTCCCGCGAGGCCCACGAGACCCTCGCGATCGCCATGAACATCCTCGGCGGCAAGTCCAACACCGGTGAGGGCGGCGAGGACCCCGACCGGCTCTACGACCCGGCCCGGCGTTCCGCGATCAAGCAGGTCGCCTCCGGCCGCTTCGGTGTCACCAGCGAATACCTGGTCAACGCCGACGACATCCAGATCAAGATGGCCCAGGGCGCCAAGCCCGGCGAGGGCGGCCAGCTGCCCGGCCACAAGGTCTACCCGTGGGTCGCCAAGACCCGGCACTCCACCCCCGGCGTCGGACTGATCTCCCCGCCGCCGCACCACGACATCTACTCCATCGAGGATCTGGCCCAGCTGATCCACGATCTGAAGAACGCCAACCCCAAGGCCCGGATCCACGTCAAGCTGGTCTCCGAGGTCGGGGTGGGCACCGTCGCCGCCGGTGTCTCCAAGGCCCATGCCGATGTCGTCCTGATCTCCGGCCACGACGGTGGAACCGGCGCCTCCCCGCTGACCAGCCTCAAGCACGCGGGCGGCCCCTGGGAGCTGGGTCTCGCCGAGACCCAGCAGACCCTGCTCCTCAACGGGCTCCGGGACCGGATCGTGGTCCAGACCGACGGCCAGCTCAAGACCGGCCGCGATGTGGTGATCGCCGCCCTGCTCGGCGCCGAGGAGTTCGGCTTCGCCACCGCGCCGCTGGTGGTCTCCGGCTGCGTCATGATGCGCGTCTGCCACCTCGACACCTGCCCGGTCGGCATCGCCACCCAGAACCCGGTACTGCGGGAGCGTTTCTCCGGCAAGGCCGAGTACGTCGTCAACTTCTTCGAGTTCATCGCCGAAGAGGTCCGCGAACTCCTCGCCGAGCTGGGCTTCCGTACGCTCCAGGAGGCCGTCGGCCACGCCGAACTGCTGGACACCGTCCGCGCGGTGAACCACTTCAAGGCCGAGGGCCTCGACCTGGCGCCCCTGTTCCATGTGCCCGAGCTGCCCGAGGGCGCGGTCCGCCACGCCCTGATCGAGCAGGACCACGGACTGACCAAGGCGCTCGACAACCAGCTGATCAAGCTGGCCGCCGACGCGCTGGGCGCCGAGTCCGCCGAGGCCGCGCAGCCGGTCCGGGCCCAGGTCCCGATCCGGAACATCAACCGGACCGTGGGCACCATGCTCGGCCACGAGGTCACCCGCCGCTTCGGCGGCGCCGGACTCCCCGACGACACCATCGACATCACCTTCACCGGCTCGGCGGGCCAGTCCTTCGGCGCGTTCGTGCCGCGCGGCATCACCCTCCGGCTCGAAGGCGACTCCAACGACTACGTCGGCAAGGGCCTGTCGGGCGGCCGGATCGTGGTCCGCCCCGACCGGGCCGCCGACCATCTCGCCGAGTACTCCACCATCGCGGGCAACACCATCGCCTACGGTGCCACCGGCGGCGAGATCTTCCTCCGCGGCCGGACCGGTGAGCGGTTCTGCGTCCGCAACTCCGGCGCCACCGTCGTCTCCGAAGGCGTCGGCGACCACGGCTGCGAGTACATGACCGGCGGCCACGCGGTCGTCCTCGGCGAGACCGGGCGCAACTTCGCGGCCGGAATGTCCGGCGGCGTCGCCTACGTCGTCGACCTCGACCGCGACAACGTCAACCCCGGGAACCTGGCGGCCGTCGAACCGCTGACCGACACCGACCGGCGGTGGCTGCACGACGTGGTGCGCCGCCACCAGGAGGAGACGGGCTCCACCGTCGCCGGGAAGCTGCTCGCCGACTGGGAGACCGGCGCGGCCCGCTTCAGCAAGATCATCCCGACCACGTACAAGGCAGTGCTCGCCGCCAAGGACGCCGCTGAGCTGGCCGGTCTCTCCGAGCAGGAGACCACCGAGAAGATGATGGAGGCGGCGATCAATGGCTGACCCCAAGGGCTTCCTGACCACCGGCCGCGAGGTCGCGCGGACCCGCCCGGTCGCCGAGCGCGTCAAGGACTGGAACGAGGTCTACGTCCCCGGCTCCCTGCTGCCGATCATCAGCAAGCAGGCCGGCCGGTGCATGGACTGCGGCATCCCGTTCTGCCACAACGGCTGCCCGCTCGGCAATCTGATCCCCGAGTGGAACGACTACGCCTACCGGGGCGACTGGGCCGCCGCGTCCGAGCGGCTGCACGCCACCAACAACTTCCCCGAGTTCACCGGGCGGCTCTGCCCCGCGCCCTGCGAGGCGGCCTGTGTGCTGGGCATCAACCAGCCCGCGGTCACCATCAAGAACGTCGAGGTCTCCATCATCGACAAGGCGTGGGACTCCGGTGACGTCACCCCGCAGCCTCCGGACCGGCTCTCCGGCAAGACCGTCGCGGTGATCGGCTCCGGCCCGGCCGGACTCGCCGCCGCCCAGCAGCTCACCCGGGCCGGGCACACCGTCGCCGTCTACGAGCGGGCCGACCGGATCGGCGGACTGCTGCGGTACGGCATCCCCGAGTTCAAGATGGAGAAGGTGCACATCAACCGCCGCATCGAGCAGATGCGCGCGGAGGGCACCAAGTTCCGGACCGAGGTGGAGATCGGCCGCGACGTCGACGCCGCCCAGCTCCGCCGCCGCTACGACGCGGTGGTGATCGCGGCCGGGGCCACCGTCTCCCGCGATCTGCCGGTCCCCGGCCGGGAGCTGAAGGGGGTCCACTTCGCGATGGACTACCTGCCGCTCGCCAACAAGGTGCAGGAGGGCGACTTCGTAGCGCCCCCGATCACCGCCGAGGGCAAGCACGTCGTGGTGATCGGCGGCGGCGACACCGGCGCGGACTGCGTCGGCACCGCCCACCGGCAGGGCGCGGCCTCCGTCACCCAGCTGGAGATCATGCCCCGGCCGGGCGAGGAGCGGGTCGCCGGACAGCCCTGGCCGACGTTCCCGATGCTGTACAAGGTCACCTCGGCCCACGAGGAGGGCGGCGAGCGGGTCTACTCGGTCTCGACGACCAGCTTCGAGGGCGACGAGGACGGCAACGTCCAGGCGCTGAACCTGGTGGAGGTCGAGTTCGTCGACGGCAAGCTCACCTCCAAGCCCGGGACCGAGCGCCGGATCCCGGCCCAGCTGGTCACCCTGGCCATGGGCTTCACCGGCACCGACCAGTCCAACGGGCTCGTCGACCAGTTCGGCCTGGAGCTGGACGGGCGCGGCAACATCGTCCGCGACGCCGACTTCGCCACCAATGTCGACGGGGTCTTCGTCGCCGGTGACGCGGGCCGGGGCCAGTCGCTGATCGTCTGGGCGATCGCCGAGGGCCGCTCGGCGGCCCGCGGGGTCGACCGCTACCTGACGGGCGCGAGCGAGCTGCCCGCCCCGATCCGTCCGACCGACCGCGCGCTCACCGTCTGACGCGCGACCCCACCCAAGACGTCCCGTACAACGGCGTACGGAACTGAACGCGGCGCTCTCCCCGTCCCCGACCGGACCCGGGTGGGCGCCGCGGCGCGTCCGGGGCCGTACGGACGCCGGTACGGTGATCAGCCGATTCGGGCCCGATTGTCATACCCCTGCCGTAATCTCGGCATACGAATCGCGCGCCCGCCGTCCGCCGGGCGGGGAACGGAGCCGTCCGCATGGCCGTTTGGCGTACCGCCGGGGGACCGGCCATCAGTCTCAGCAAGGTCGAGGAGCGGGCCCCGGCCCTGGTGAACCTCTACAAGTCGGCGGGAACGTCCCTGCGGGGGCACGGGATGGAGGGGCTGCGCGCCGCCGTCTATCTCGTCATCGACTACTCCGGCTCGATGCGGGACTACTACAAGGACGGCAGTGTGCAGGCGCTGGCCGACCGGGTGCTCGGGCTCGCCTCCCATCTGGACGACGACGGCCGGGTCCCGACGGTCTTCTTCTCCACCGACGTCGACGCGGTCACCGAGATCCGGCTGGACGACCACTACGGCCGGGTGGAGCGGATCGCCGCCGGGCTCGGCCATATGGGGAAGACCAGTTATCACCTGGCGATGGACGCCGTCATCGACCACTACCTCGACAGCGGCGCCACCGACCCGGCGCTGGTGGTCTTCCAGACCGACGGCGGCCCGATCAACAAGCTCGCCGCCGAACGGTATCTCTGCAAGTCGGCCAAGCTGCCGCTGTTCTGGCAGTTCATCGGCTTCGGCGACCCGAACAGCAGACAGTTCGACTTTCTGCGCAAGCTGGACGAACTGCCGGTGCCCGCCAAGCGGCTGGTGGACAACGCCGGCTTCTTCCACGCGGGCACCGACCCCCGCCGGGTGTCCGACGCCGAGCTGTACGACCGGCTGGTGGGCGAGTTCCCCCGCTGGGCCGCGGCGGCCCGGGCCAGTGGCGTCATCGGCTAGGAAGCCTCTTGTGGATCTTCAGCCGTCGCCGGGGATCCAGTAGCGGTGGACCTCGGCGACCGTCCCGGGCGCTGGCGGCGCGTTCCAGCCCAGACCCCGGGCGACGGGCGCCATCCGGGCCATGAAGGCGTCCATCGCCTCCCGGGACTCCCACAGGTCGTAGACGTCGAGCCCGGTATCGCCGGCGACGCACACATGGGCGAGAACGCCCTCGAAGGCGTTGCCCGGCAGCGCCGCGAGCGCCGCGTTCAGCTCCTCGTACTGCTCGGTGGTCACCCCGGGCAGTTCGGCGTGCATATAGATCGCCATGGGTGCCTCCTCGGTGACGGGCCGTGCCTCCCCGTCGCCACGTTGGCGGCCTTCCGCCCACCACCAGCACAGCACTTCCGCCGCCCGCCCGGGGCAATGGCGACGAGAAATGTCGGATTTTCCGGCGCGTACGGCCTCGGTACGGCTCCGATACGGCCCCGGTACCGCGCCCGGGCCCGGCGGCGCTACCGGGGCGCGGCCTCCAGCAGGGCCACGATCTCCGCGTGGCCCGTACCGCGCGAGGCGCCCGCGCGCGGGATCCCGTCCCGTACCACCTCCACCACCACGTTCGTCCCGTCCGCCCCGTCCTCCAGCCGGGTCACCGTCTCCAGCGGCCCCTCGTAGGAGGCGGTGAGGACCGTCCGCAGCTCGGCCGCCACGTCCCGCTCCCGCCAGGTCCGCGCCTCGGCGAGGGCGCCGTCGCGGCCCGGCGCGCCGTGCTCCAGCAGGATCCGTACCGTGGCCGCCGAGCCGCGTACGGCCGCCGCCACCAGGGGCAGTTCGCCGTGCGGGGAGGGGAGGGCGGGGTCGGCACCGTGTTCCAGCAGGACGCGGACGGTTTCCGCGTGGCCTTCCCGGACCGCCCAGGTCATCGCCGTGAAGCCGTCCGACTCGGGGGTGTCGGGCCGGGCGCCTGCCGTCAGCAGGGCCCGTACCACGCCGGTCCGGCCGTGGACGGCGGCCCCGCACAGCGGCGACTCCCCGTCGGCGGACCGCCGCTCCGGATCGGCGCCCGCCGCCAGCAGCAGCCGGACGCTCTCCTCGTCGCCGTCGAGCACGGCCGCCAGATACAGGGCGGTCCGCCCGTCCTCGTCGGCCGCCTCCGGCGACGCTCCGGCGGCCAGCAGCCGGGCGACCGCCCCGCGATCGCCCTCGTACACCGCCGTGATCAGCTTCCGGTCCCGCGCGGAGCGCCCTCGTGTCATCCGCCGACCTTAGGCCGTGTCGTCAAAATGGCGCCGTCCGCCCGCAGGGCGGGGCCCGCGGCGTCCGGTGCGTGCAGTCGCAAGGCGGAGGGGTTCCCTCGTACTGGACGTACTTGGGAATTTCGACAACGCGGCGAATGCGCGTGCCGGGCGTCGCGGGCCAGGCGGGATTTTGAGGACACGGCCTAGGTGTATTGACCACGAGCGTTGTTGACGGTTCCGGGTCTTGATCATGGCGAAGACCTCCGGTGTGGTGGAGGTGTCTAGGCTCCACACCGCA
>NZ_JBFADP010000065.1:0-46727 GCF_040641415.1 Streptomyces sp. NPDC020875
CCCGACGCCGGACAAGACCGCCCGCATACCGCCGGAGTGACGGTCACATCTTCAACAGCCCCTTGGGGGTCCCCCCAAAGGCAGCTTTGGGGGAGGCTGAGGCGCGAACGGCCCCGCACAAGACGGGAAACCCCACACCCGGCGCCCCAGGGCGCGAGGCGCAAGCAACCCGCCTGGCACAGGCAACCCGGGAACAAAGGGCCCCCGGGACCAGGAACCCGCAGCGGGAGGCGCTTCCGCGTGTCACGCTGTGCTTGAGGCATATGACTCACCGCCGCCGTGGAGGGAACAGGCCGATGCGCCCCTCGCACGCCCAGCACGCTCCCCGTGCGCCGTTCGCCCTTCGATGCGCCCCGCGCCACCGGGGGTCCGTTCACCGTTTCGGCCCCCGCGAACGGCACCGGCGGAGGGCGGCGGGAGCGAAGATCGGGCCCCGGCATCCGTGGATGCCGGGGCCCTTCCTCCCCTGTGCTGACCCGGAGCCCCGAGCTCTCAGGGTCATTCCCGTCGGACCGTCTTCCCCGAGCGGCCCGCCTCCCGCAAAAGATCTCCCCGAGCCGGACGCCGCCAATCCTGGGGTGCGGTCACTCGATGGTGGGGTGTTGTCCGCCGTCAGCCGGGCAGGGCGCCGTATTCGAATAGGAGTTCGATAACTCCGATAGGCTGAGCGTATCGCGTACGGGTGACACGACGGGCCGCCGAGAGCGGGCAGCGGGCAGTCGGCGACGGGCGACAGAAGGGGGTGCGCACATGGTGCGCCGTATCGACGTGACCGGAACGGCCGGCACTCGCCTGGCCGCCTGGGAGTACGCGGATCCGCCCAAGCCCCAGGGCGCCGCCGCCCCCGGCGTACTCCTGCTTCACGGCCTGATGGGCCGCGCCTCCCACTGGGCGGCCACCGCGCGCTGGCTCTCCGACCGCTACCGCGCCGTCGCCCTCGACCAGCGCGGCCACGGCCGCAGCGACAAACCGGCCGACGGCCCGTTCACCCGGGAGGCGTTCGCCGCCGACGCCGAGGCCGCCGTGGAGAGCCTGGAGCTGGGTCCGGCGATCGTGATCGGTCACGCCATGGGCGCGCTCACGGCCTGGCGGCTGGCCGCCGAGCGCCCGGACCTGGTGCGGGCGCTGATCGTCTGCGATATGCGGGCCGCGCCGCCGGGCGCCGCTTCCCAGCGGGAGTGGGCGGAGTGGTTCCGCGCCTGGCCGGTGCCGTTCGCGACGCTCGCGGACGTACGGAAGTGGTTCGGCGAGGACGATCCGTGGGTGGAGCGCCCCAGCCCCGCCCGCGGCGACTTCTTCGCCGAGGTGATGGCGGAACGCGCCGACGGCTGGCGCCCGGCGTTCTCCCGCCGCCAGATGCTGAGGATCCGGGAGTCCTTCGTCCACGACGCGCACTGGGACGAGCTGGCCCGGGTCCGCTGTCCGACGCTCGTCGTCCGCGGCCCGGACGGCGAGCTGGGCCGGGCGGAGGCGCAGGAGATGGTCCGGGTCCTGCCCCGGGGCGCCTACGCGGAGGTCCCCGACGCGGGCCATCTCGCGCACTACGACCACCCGGCCCGCTGGCACGCGGCGATCGGGCCGTTCCTGGAGGAGTTGGACGAGGAGGCGTAGCGCGGCGCCTTTCGCGGCCGCGCCCGCGCCCCCTCCCCGACCTCATGGGGTCAGAACGAGAACACCACGCCCAGCGTCGCCGCCATCTCGCAGCCGTTGTTGTACGTACCGGACCAGGTGACCCGCTCGCCCCGCCAGACGCCGTCGGCGGTCACCGTCACGGGGGCGTACTCCCGGGTGCAGAGCGTCTGCGGCAGCGCCGACGGCAGGGCGCCGGGGTCGCCCCCGGCCGCCGCCAGCTCGCGGCAGGCGTCCTCGGGCGCGGGGTGGGTTCCGGTGGCGCGCGGGGCGCAGGAGAGGGTGACGGCGCGTTCGGCGACCGTGGCCGCGGGGCGCTCGCCCTCGCCGACGGTGAGGACGAGGGCCGAGGGCGCGTACAGCCCCCGGCTGTCGGCGAGCCGGTCGACGGGCCGATCGGCGGGCTGGGCGACCGGCTGGGCACCCGGCCGCGCGACGGGCTGGGCGACCGCCGTACTCAGCACGGTGCCACCGACGCCCAGCAGCAGCGCGGTGGCCGTGACGAACGTACTCCGCAGAGGCAGTTGACGCATGACGGGAGGACTCCTTCGCATCGAGGTCGCGCCGAGGGTGTGGTGCGGGACGCGACTGCGGACGGGAGTCTTGCGTATGCGTACGGTAATCGCATGTGCGCCGCCCGTTTCCGGTCGGGCGTCCCCCGAAAGTGGTGACCGAATGGTCGTTCGGGCAGCTCGCGGGGGGTGCGACGGGCGCGCGGACACGTTCCAGCATTCGGACGATCTTGACTTGTCCGTCCTGGAGCAACCGCCCCACCTGCGGTGACGCTCAGGCGGTACGTTCCTTCAGCCAAGCCGCTTCGACGAGAAACCGCCGCCCCGGTGCGGACCGGGGAGCGCTGTTCGACGCCGCCGCGTGAACCGCGCCGCCGGGCAGGGGCCGGGCGGCACGACGCGCGTTACGGTGCGATCGGCTTCCGCATCTCCTTACGGATCTTCGCCGTCGTCTCCGCCGCCTGTGCCAGGTCGACGGCCGTCGGCGCCAACGTGATCGCCTTCGGGTCCACGATCGCGACCGTCGCGCCCGTATTGCCGTCCGCCCAGGCGCACGCCGGAGTGGTGATCTTGATGTTGGCGGAGGTCGCCACGATGACCTGGCAGCTGACCGTCACATCCGAACCGGCCGGCTTGAAGTCCTTCGGAGGCACCGCGAGCCGGGAGTTCTTCTCCGAAGCGCTGCCCCGGAGCATCGCCTGGCGGGCCAGATCGGGCTGCTTGATCTGACCGTAGAGCCCCGACACGATCAGCGCGCCGTTCTGCGGACCGCCCACGGCGCTGTACTCCGCGACGACGGCCTTGGCGTTCTGGATCAGCGGATCCTCGGCCTCGATGGCCTTCCGGCCCAGCTCGGACATGTCATTGGTGAACTTGTACTTCCCGTCCACCAGCGTCGGCGGCATGGTCAGCCTGAACTCGGCCTTCGGGAAACCGTCGCTCTCCACCTCCGGCTCCGAACCGCCGCCGGAACCGCCGTCCGAACCGGAGGACGAGCCGCCGTCGGAACCGGCCGAGGTGTTCGACTTCGAGTCCTTCTTCGAACCCTTGTCGTCATCGCTGAAGAAGTCGTTGCCGAGCCAGGAGAGCACCAGCAGACCGGCGATCACCCCGGTGGCGATCAGGACCGTCTTGGCGGTCCGCCGACCCTTCTGGGGCGGGGGCGGAGGCGACGCCGGATGCTGAGGCGCGCCCCAGCCTCCCGGCCCGGCCCCCGGGCCGCCCTGCGGCGCCCCGA
Source organism: Streptomyces sp. NPDC020875 (assembly GCF_040641415.1). Taxonomy (NCBI): domain Bacteria; kingdom Bacillati; phylum Actinomycetota; class Actinomycetes; order Kitasatosporales; family Streptomycetaceae; genus Streptomyces; species Streptomyces sp. NPDC020875. The sequence continues at coordinate 3,379 of NZ_JBFADP010000065.1, forward strand.
ACGAGGGCGCCTGGGGTATCGGATGCGTCTGATCGGGCTGCGGCGGATAGCCGTACGACGGCGGAGTGCCGTACCCCTGGCCGGGCGGGCCCTGCGGAGCGCCGTAGCCCTGGCCGGGCTGGCCTTGCGGGGCACCGTACCCCGGGGCGCCGTAGCCCTGGGCGGGCGGGCCCTGCGGGGGGTAAGGAGCGGCGTAGGGATCCTGGTAGGGCGGCTGGGCGGGCGGCGGCGCGGGCTGCTGCTGGCCGTACGGGTCGCCGTACTGGCCGTGACCCTGGCCCTGACCTTGGCCGTACTGCCCGTAGCCGTCCTGCGGCTCGGGCTGCGGATCCTGCGGATGCGGAGGCGGCGGTGTCGACATACCCGTCAACCTACGACAGGTCGCCTCCCCCTGTGGGGTGCCTGGTCCTCAGGCGCCTGGTGCCGGGGTTCCTCGCGGCGTGCGAGGTGTTCGCGCCTCAACCTCCCCCAAAGCTGCCTTTGGGGGGACCCCCAGCGCCTTGGCCCTCCGGGTGAGGCCCACAACCCCGGGCCGCGCCCGGCGCCCTGATGTTGTTCGCGGTCCGCCCCACCATCGTGGCTGGTCGCGCAGTTCCCCGCGCCCCTGGTTGCCCTCCTCATCGCCCTGGCGAAGGGGGCGCCCTCCGGGGGGATGGGTAGTGCTTCCTCCGGAGGTGTTTCATCCGCGGCCCGGCTGTGGCTGGTCGCGCAGTTCCCCGCGCCCCTAAATGCTCTCCCCTGCACCGGGCCTGGAATAGGTCCCGGCCCCGGGGTGAGGGGCGGGGCGCTTTCGGAGGGCGGCGAAGGGGGCGACCAGGGGCGCGGGGAACTGCGCGACAAGCCAGCCACCCAGGCGCGGGTGGACCACAAACACCAGGTCGCACCCTTCCCCTCCCCGGGACGGGCTCCGGCCCCATGACGCATGTTCGGTCGGCGTGGTCGGGGGGTGCAGGGTCGCCCCCGCAACGGATGGCGGAAAAGAGACGGGTCTGCCTCTCAAGACCCTCACTTCCGCCGTCCGTGAGGAGGTGAGCCCGGAGGCCACCGACCCTCCCGACGCCGAACAAGACCGCCCGCATACCGCCGGAGTGACGGTCACATCTTCAACAGCCCCGCCGGCGACTGAGGCGCGAACCGCCCCGCACCAGGCGGGAAACCCCACACCAGGCGCCCGAGGCGCAAGGCGCAAGCAACCCGCCTGGCACAGGCAACCCGGGAACAAAGGGCCCGCGGCACCAGGAGCCCCACAGAGGGAGGCGCCCCGGCGCCAGGCGCCTGAGGACCAGGCACCCCACAGCGGGAGGCGCCCCCGCAGGCGCGGGGTCAGCGCTTGGCGACGAAGACGTGGGACGCGACGTCCGATTCCAGTTCCGCCGCCTCGCCGCCGCTGCCGACCAGGACTCCGCCCGCCGACTCCGTGACGCTGACGACCGAGCCGGGCTGGACGCCCGCGCGGCGGAGGGTGTACATGAGCTGGGCGTCGGTCTGGATGGGTTCGCCGATGCGGCGGACGACGACGGTCTTGCCCTCGGCGCCCGGGTCGAGGTCGGCGAGGGAGACCATGCCCGCGTCGAGGAAGGGGTCGGCTTCGGTCTTCTCGCCGAGTTCTTCCAGGCCGGGGATGGGGTTGCCGTAGGGGGATTCCGTGGGGTGGCGCAGCAGCTCCAGGACGCGGCGTTCCACCGCCTCGCTCATCACGTGTTCCCAGCGGCACGCCTCGGCGTGGACCTGTTCCCATTCCAGGCCGATGACGTCGACGAGGAGGCATTCCGCGAGCCGGTGCTTGCGCATGACCCGGGTCGCGAGCCGCCGGCCTTCCTCGGTCAGTTCGAGATGGCGGTCACCGGCGACCGTCACCAGTCCGTCGCGCTCCATTCGCGCGACGGTCTGGCTGACCGTCGGGCCGCTCTGGTCGAGCCGCTCGGCGATGCGGGCGCGCATAGGAACCACACCTTCCTCTTCCAGCTCGAGGATGGTGCGGAGGTACATCTCCGTTGTGTCGATCAAACCGGACATACGTGCCCCTCGAAGAATCGTGCGGTGCGGCCCCGGACTCAATTCTTACGCATCCCGCTGACAACCGTGCCGCACCCGTGAAAGCCACTGCCCGGGATACCGGGGTACGGGCGCACCACCAGGCGTGATACGGGCGCGCCCGCTCCCGGGAGGGGGGCGGACGGGCCGCGGGAAGGTTGGGGGAAGGGTACGGGAGGATGCCGCGCGCGGGGCCGCCGGGGACACAGGACCCGTGCGGAACCGCCTCACAACCCGCGCACCGCGCCGGTGAGAGCGTATTGACAGCGGAATGGTTTAGACCGCACCGTGATCCGCGGCCCGGGGTATTTCCCGGTGCTTTCCCAGGTGGCCGGTTCCCCGGCGCGGCATGTCGCGTCCGGTCCCGGCCGCCGAATTTCCCGGACTTTCTCCCGAAAGGGCTCGGCGATGAGCGAGAGCAAGCTGGCCGGTCGGTTCTTCGACGCGGCGATCGATCTGCTGGCACGCGTACGGAACGAGGAGTCGGAGAACATCACCGCGGCGGGTGCGGCGATCGCCGACACCGTCGCGGCCGGTGGCCGGCTCTTCGCGTTCGGCGCCGGGCATTCCTCCCTCGCCGCGCAGGACGTCGTCTACCGGGCCGGTGGCTTCGCGGTGATGAATCTGCTGGCCGTGCCGGGGGTGGTCGGGGTGGATGTGATCCCGGCGACGCTCGGTTCGGCGCTGGAGCGGGTCGAGGGTCTGGCCGGGGCCGTGCTGGACACGTCCCCGGCGAAGTCCGGCGACGTCCTGGTGATCATCTCCCTCTCGGGGCGGAACGCGCTGCCCGTGGAGATGGCGATGAACGCCCGCGCGCTGGGGATGAAGGTGATCGGGGTGACCTCGGTGGCGTACGCGGAGGAGACCAGGTCCCGGCATGTGTCGGGCTCGTTCCTGAAGGACCACTGCGATGTCGTACTCGACTCGAAGATCGCCATCGGGGACACGGTCCTCACCCATGACGCGATCGAGGCTCCCTTCTCGCCCGCGTCGACCGTGGTCACCAGCGCCCTGATGCAGGCCATGATGGCCGCCGCCGCCGAGAACCTGGCCGAGCGCGGGGTGGAGCCGCCGCTGCTGCGTTCGGGGAACGTGGACGGCGGTCACGAGTGGAACGGCCGGGTGATGACCGAGAACCGGGAGCGGATCTTCTACCGCCACGGCTGAGGCCGGGGGCGCGCGATTAATCGGTTGTGCGCGCCGCGGGGCGTTCCTAGGGTGAGGCGTACACGAGAGAGGAGGTGGTTCGGAGAATGTATGCATACCGGACGCGTGAGGTGACTGCGGGCTAGACGGCCTGCTGTCGCACTTGTGCCTCTTGGCAGTGCCTCTCGACAGGCCACCTGCCGCAATCCCAAGCAGTCACCGACCCGCGAGCTCGCCGGTACGTCCGGCCGGCTCCTCCGCGAGGAGGAACCCGAGCTCGCGGGTTTCTGCGTTGTGGTGCCCGCCCGGCCCCGTAGTGCCCGGCCGGCCCGGACCGGCCCCGCCGCTCAGGGCGCCAGGCGCTCGACCCGCCAGTGGCCCTCCGCCGCGCCGCCCGCCGCGTCCGCCGGGCGTTCCTTCTCGTAGGCGTACCGCAGCCGGTCGTGGAGCCGGTTCTCGTGGCCCTGCCAGAACTCGACGGCGTCCGGTACGACGCGGATCCCGCCCCACTCCGGCGGCACCGGGACCGGTTCCCCCGCCGGATAGCGTTCCGCCAGCTCCTCGAAGGCGTGGTGCAGCTCGTCCCGGGAGCCGATCACCGATGACTGCGGGCTCGCCCAGGCGCCCAGCCGGGAGCCGTGCGGGCGGGTACGGAAGTACGCGGCCGTCTCCTCCCGGCCGATCCGGGCGGCGGTGCCCGTCACGATCACCTGGCGGGCGATCGGATGCCAGGGGAAGAGCAGGGACACATACGGGTTCGCCGCGATCTCCCGGCCCTTGCGGGAGCCGTAGTTGGTGAAGAAGACGAAGCCCCTGGCGTCGTACTCCTTCAGCAGGACCGTCCGGGTCGACGGCCGTCCGGCGGTCGTCGATGTGGCCACGACGACGGCGTTCGGCTCCCGGAGACCGGCGGCGACGGCGTCGTGGAACCAGCGGGCGAACTGGTCCATCGGCGTCGCCGCCAGATCCTTCTCCAGCAGGGGTGTGGAGCGGTACTGCTCACGCATCACCGCGGGATCCGGGGTTACGGCGGCGGAGGCGTCGGGGACGGCGGCGGCGGCCGGGTCGGGCTCGGGGCGGGGTTCGGTCACGGGATCAATCCTGCCGTGGAGTCCGCCGCCGGGGCTCGTGGGGGCGGCGCGGAAGCCCGTACCGGGCGGAAGAAATCCTGTGTAGCGCGCAACGGTGCGGGGGAGAGTTTGCCCGCGGCCGATGAGCGGCAATCCTTCGGCCGGGGTGCCGGTCATCACGCTGACCACCGCTCCCACCTGCGACTATCGTGTCGGCTCCCCCGTCGCACCAGTATCGAACGGATGAGCAGCGTTCGTACGGGGCATCAACCGGGATGAACGGGATGAACGACGAACCCGTCGTACGCGTCCCGCCCGAGCCGACGCGTCACGAGCGTGAGGAGCCGCCTGATGTCCGACTTCGTACCCGGGCTCGAAGGAGTCGTCGCCTTCGAAACGGAGATCGCCGAACCCGACAAGGAAGGCGGCGCGCTCCGCTACCGGGGCGTCGACATCGAGGACCTCGTCGGCCAGGTCTCCTTCGGCAACGTCTGGGGTCTGCTGGTCGACGGCGCCTTCGATCCCGGCCTGCCGTCCGCCGAACCCTTCCCCATCCCGGTGCACTCCGGGGACATCCGGGTCGACGTCCAGTCGGCGCTGGCGATGCTGGCACCCGTCTGGGGGCTCAAGCCGCTGCTGGACATCGACGAGGCCCGGGCCAGGGACGATCTGGCCCGGGCGGCCGTGATGGCCCTGTCGTACGTGGCGCAGAGCGCCCGGGGCCAGGGGCTGCCGATGGTGCCGCAACGCGAGATCGACAAGGCGCGGTCCGTGGTCGAGCGCTTCATGATCCGCTGGCGCGGCGAGCCCGACCCCCGCCATGTCCGGGCGGTCGACGCGTACTGGACCTCGGCGGCGGAGCACGGCATGAACGCGTCCACGTTCACCGCCCGGGTCATCGCCTCCACCGGCGCCGATGTCGCCGCCGCGCTCTCCGGCGCCGTAGGCGCGATGTCCGGGCCGCTGCACGGGGGCGCGCCGTCGCGGGTACTCGGAATGATCGAGGAGATCGAGCGCACCGGCGACGCCACCGCCTTCGTACGGCGGGCCCTCGACAAGGGCGAACGGCTGATGGGCTTCGGACACCGGGTCTACCGGGCCGAGGACCCCCGGGCCCGGGTCCTGCGGCGGACCGCGAAAGAACTGGCGGCGCCGCGCTACGAGGTCGCCGAGGCGCTGGAGAAAGCGGCGCTGGAGGAACTGCGCAGCCGCCGCCCCGACCGGGTGCTGGAGACCAATGTCGAATTCTGGGCCGCGATCGTGCTCGACTTCGCGGAGGTCCCCGCGCACATGTTCACCTCGATGTTCACCTGCGCCCGTACGGCGGGCTGGTCGGCGCACATCCTGGAGCAGAAGCGCACGGGGCGGCTGGTCCGCCCGTCGGCCCGCTACATCGGCCCGGGTGTCCGCGACCCGCGCGATATCTCCGGCTTCGACGCCCTCCGCGCCCCGGACGCGCCCTGACCCCACGTGCGGAGGCAGTCCTCACACCGGACACGAAAGTGGGAAAAGACACCCGCCGCCGCGTCAGTGGACGGTGGAGCGGTGACGCTCTCCCTCAGCAGCCGTTCCTTACCGCGACGCCGGTCGACACCTCTCGAAGCGTGAAGAACAACTGCTCCGCCGTCCCGGGAAAGAAACGGTAGAGGCACGTACCGAACTCGGAGGCCCGCAGACGAACGGTGGGCCGACGAGGCGCTTCACGACCGAGAGGCAGCGACATGAGCGGTCCGGTACCGGACGACGACCTCGGAGGTGCTGAGCCGCTCGACGCGGGCATGTGCCCCTACGCCGCCACAGGCCGCGGGGACGCCGCCTCCGCCGACCGCGGGCCCGCCGACGGCCGGTCGGCAGCAGGCGGACGCGGCTACACCTTGGCCAAGGCACCAGGGGCCTGGCCGGTACTGGGACACGCCGGACGACTGCTACGAGACCCGCTGGCCTTCATGGAGTCATTGCCTTCGGTCGGCGATCTCGTACAGATCGGTGTCGGTCCGCTCACGGTGACCGTTGTCTGTCATCCGGACCTCGCCCACCACGTCATGCTCGACGACCGGACCTTCGACAAGGGCGGCTTCGTCTGGGACCGCATGCGGGAGGTCGTGGGCGACGGCGTGTCCACCGTCGGACGAGACAAGCACCGCCGTCAGCGGCGCATGCTCCAGCCGGCCTTCCGTCCCCAGGCCGTCCGCGCCTACGCGGCGGTCATGAGCGAGCAGGTCACCACGATGACGGCCAAGTGGCGGGACGGTGACATCCTGGACGTCCACCCGGAAACGGTCGCACTGAGCACCAGAATCGTCACCCGGACCATGTTCTCCACGTCCCTCGACGAGGGCACCCTCACAGAGGTGCGCGAAACGGTCGAGGAGATCGTGCGCAGCGGCTGCCGCCTCATGCTCGTCCCGCCCTCCCTGGACCGGCTGCCGACGCCCTTCCGGCGCCGCTTCAACCGGGCCAATGCCCGGTTCCGCGAGATCACCACAGGGCTTGTCCGCTCCTGTCGGGAGACCGGGATCAACCACGGCGATGTGCTCTCCCACCTCCTCTCGGGCCGCGACCGGCATGGCCGCCCATTGACCGACACAGAGATCTGCGACCAGGTCAGCAGCGTGTTCCTGGCGGGCGTCGAAACGACCGCCACCGTCATCGGCTGGGCGCTGCACCTGATGACGCGGCACCCGGACGTCCAGCGGCAGGTCCACGAGGAGGTCACCGCCGTACTCCAGGGAAGAGACCCCACGTGGGAGGACCTGCCCCGTCTCGTGTACACCCGTGCGGTGGTCTACGAAACGCTGCGCTACCGCACACCGGTGTGGCTGACGACACGCGTGACGACGGCTGACACGCTGCTGGGCGGCCACCGCATGGCCGCGGGCGGAGTCGTCGTACTCAGCCCTCACCTGATGCACTGCCGGCTCGGCCGCGATGGCGGTATCGGGCGCTTCGATCCGAAGCGATGGGTCGACACGGCCATGAACCCGCATGTCGCCGTGCACCAGACGGATACCTGGCAACCCTTCGGCATGGGACCGCGCCGCTGTATCGGCGACACGTACGGCCTCACCGAGGCCACCCTCGCGCTCGCATCGATCACTGCGCGATGGCACCTCGCCCCTGCTCCGGGTTCTGGTGTACGTACCGATGTGAAGGCCCTGGTGACGCCTGCTGACCTACGCATCCACCTCACCCGACGCCCCGAGGGCCCACCCGAGGTCACCGTGTGGCCCGCCCCTTGAGAACAGACAAACCCCGGCGGTGTTCCGCCGCCGCGCCGTTGCCCGGGCAGACGGTCGAAACCGGGCGCGGGTCGTGCGGGCGGTGGGGTCCGGACCGGCTCCCACGGCGAAACGGACCCGCGTGTCACACGGCGGCCACGACAGAGGGCGGCCGAGTCATGACGACGCGGTCATAGGTCTCGGGAGGTCGGGCCGGAGTGATCCCCTCCTTGCGGCCGACGGTCTCCAGGGCGGTCAGGACCCGTTCCAAGTGCTCGTCCGAGTGCGCGGCAGTGAGGGTCATGCGCAGGACCTCTCTCCCCTTCGCGACTCCGGGGTACGCGATGGGTCCGGTGAACACTCCGGCATCGCACAGGAGCCGCCAGACGCGGAAGCAGCGTTCCTGACCGCTCACCTTCACCGAGACGACAGGCGTGGTCGAAGGCGCGGTGTCGAAGCCGAGGGCGCGCAGCCCGTTGTGGAGCCGTTCGGCAAGGTCGAGGACGCGAGTCCTGCGGTGAGGTTCGGAGCGGAGGATGTCCAGAGCGGTCAGTGCGGCGGCCACGCTGCTGGGGGCCGCCGCCGCGGTGAACATGGCGGCGCGCGCCTGATGCCGCAGGAATCGGATCACGTTCGCGGGGCCGGCGACGACGCCGCCCACCGAGGCCAGGCTCTTGGACAGAGCGCTGGTGATCAGGTCCACGGGGACTCCGTAGTGTTCCGTCACGCCGGCTCCTGTCGCCCCCAGCACACCCAGATCGTGTGAGCTGTCCACGATCACGCGGGCTCCGTACGCGCGGGCGAGTTCGGTGACCACGGGCAAGTCGCAGACATCACCGTCCACGGAGAAGAGTCCGTCGACAAGAATGATCTTGGCTGCCCGATCGCCGGCGCGCGCCAGGCGCCGCTCCAGCTGGCCCATGTTCCGGTGTGCGTACTTGTACTCACTGGACCCGCCCAGTCGTACGGCCTCGCCCAGCGACACATGGTTGGACAGGTCGCTGAAGACCATGGTCTGTTCGTCGAGCAACGAGGCGAGCGCCAGATTGGCCTGGAATCCGGAGGGAAGGACGAGCGAGGCTTCATGGCCCAGGAACAAGGCCAGTTGCCTCTCCAGCTCCTCGTGCAGTTCGAGAGAGCCGTTGACGACGCGGGACCCTCCCAGCGATGTACCGAACCGGTGGACCGCGTCGGCCGCCGCCTCTCGCACTCGGGGATCCGCTGCCAGCCCCAGGTAGTCGTGCGAGGCGGTCATGATCAGTCTTCGGCCCTTGTGGAACACCTCGGAGCCGCCGTACCAGTCGGCGAAAGGGAGGTAGTAACTGTCACGTCCAGTGATCTTTAGGCGCTCCGGGGTCCAGGCCCGGCACTTTTCCAGTGCATCCAGCACAACGTCCTCCAACGTATCCGCACAGCACGCATGAGAAGAATTGTCGCGTGCCGGGATAATGCCGTGTCGACTCGGCGGCCTCGCCTGCGGCAAGACCCATTTGCTGTATTCATGGCTCATGACGACGGCACTGGTAACCGGCGCCAGCCGAGGAATCGGCCGTGCCCTCGCTCAGACGCTTGCCTCCTACGGGCACGACGTGGTGCTCGTCGCCAGGGACGCCGACGCCCTGAGTCGTGTGGGCCGCGAACTCGGGAATCGCTACGGGGTCAAGGTCTCGGCCTTGCCGGCCGACCTCGCGGCGCGGGACGACTTGGCTGTCGTGGCGGAAGCCGCGGCAACCGCGGATATCCTCGTCAACAACGCCGGGGCGGCGCTGGGCGCTCCTTTCAGCCGCACCGCTTGGGATGGGGACCGGAATAACGAGAACTCCATGCTCGCCCTCAATGTCACGGCCCCGACCCGCCTGATCCATGCCGCGCTGCCGGGGATGCGGGAGCGGGGATTCGGCCGCATCCTCAACATCGGGTCAGTGGCCGGAACCGGGCCGGTCTGGGCGGCCTCGACGTACGGTCCCAGCAAGGCCTACCTCCTCGGGCTGACGCAGTCGCTCGCCCTCTCCCGTGAAATCCGCGCATCGAATGTGCGCCTGACCTGCCTGGTACTGGGCCACGCGGTCTCGGAATTCCATGAAAAGGCGGGGCTCCCGCCGTCGCCGAGGATGCTCACTCTGCCTACCCGCTTCGTGGCGGATACCGCTGTCCGGGCGATCCATCGACGCCGCCCACCCATCGTGTATATCCCCGGGGTTCGTTACAAGGTTCTCAACTTCCTGCTGGCGCACGTACCAGGGGGCCTGATTCGGATTCCCGGACTGGTCACCGATCTCAGTATTGCCGAGAAATGACAGGCGCGTCCGACAAGCGGCGCGTTGCCTGTCGACCCGCCTTCATTCGGGCCAATGAGGGTCGACGGAGAGCGGGACCGCGAGGATGGCACGGTCCAACCTCTGCGAAGTCATGGGCATACGAAATGGTTGATCGGACGACTGCCGGGCCCGCGCCCGCGGGGGACTTCCGGATCGCTTCCGCACACGCCGGGCGGGGTCGCGCCGGGACGCGGGCGGTCGGACGTCTGGGCGACGTGCTCCGGCCGGCGGTCGGTCTGCTCACCTCGCCCCACAGCGTGGCGAGCTACCTGGAACTGGTCCGCCCCGCTCGGAGTCTCACCGAGACCCGGGCCAGGGTCGTCGGCATCGAGTACCCCATCTCGCGCGCCGTCACGCTCACCCTCCGTCCCGACTCGACCTGGAGCGGGCACCTGCCGGGACAGCACGTCGAGTTGGGGGTGGCCATCGAGGGCGCGCGCCATACGCGGCCGTTCTCCCTGGCTTCCAGCCCCGACCGGCCTGACGGACTGCTCGAGATCACCGCCACGTGCACGGGCGGGCCTGTCACCACCCATCTTCGCGAGGGGCTGCGTATCGGTACGACGCTCACGCTTTCCCCCGCACAAGGTGACTTCGTCCTGCCCGAGTACGCGCCGAACGGCCTGCTGTTCATCTGCGGCGGAAGCGGCATCACCCCCGTCATGTCGATGATCCGTACGCTGCGCGCGCGGGGACGGGAAGAGGCGGTCGCACTGCTGCACTACAGCCGCAACCAGGCCGAACAGCTGTACCGGCTGGAGACGCGGGAACTGGCTCGTCGGCACGACTCCCTGCAACTGATGACCGTCCACACCCGCGAGTCGGAAACGGCTTCCGCCTCCCACTTCGCCGAGCGCGACCTGAACGAGGTGCGGGACTACGCGAGTCGCGAGGTCTTCGTCTGCGGACCTGCCGGGCTGACTCGCGAGGTGACACGGTATTTCCGGGTCCATCACCCCCACAGCCGGGTCCGCTCCGAGTACTTCGTGTCTGTGGGGCCGAGAAGGAGCCGGCGGCCCCGCGACCACACGGTCGTCGAATTCGCCCGCAGTGGGTTCCGCGTCAGGGACAGTGGGGACTGCCTGCTGCGTCAGGCGGAGGAAGCGGGACTGAGCCCCGCGCACGGCTGCCGGCGGGGAGTGTGCCGCCGATGCGTGCACACCTTGATCAGCGGGACGGTCCGGGACCTGACGACCGGACTCACGGTGAGTGAACCGCGATCCGACATCCGGCTGTGCGTGAGCGTGCCCGACGACGACGTCGTGCTCGACCTGTGAAGCCGATCCCCATCCGGAGTCGTGATGAGCCAGTCCTCCCCGGTGACCCGTACGCCCCTCGCCGAAGCAGACCTCGAAGCCTTCGCCGCGGAACTCGACGACATCCTTCGCCGCGCGTCGGAGGCCCTGGGTGATCCGGACATCCGCTACCTGAGATCCCTGGTGCGCGCACAGCGCGCGTTGGAGATCCTCGGTCGCTGCCTCCTGCAGTTCGGGCGGTCCCGGCTCACCGGAGCGACAGGGGCCGTCGCCCTGGCCGCCGCCAAGACGCTGGACAATCTCGAGATCGGGCACAACGTGCTGCACGGGCAGTACGACTGGGCCAAGGACCCGCACCTCAACTCGCGCTCCTTCGAGTGGGACGTCGCCGTGTCGGCTCGTCTGTGGCGCTATCAGCACAACTTCGTGCACCACACCTACACGAACGTCTACGGCCGGGACGAGAACCTCAGCACCGGCCCCCTCCGGGTCTCGACGCCGCAGCCCTGGCGTCGGCATCACGTACTGGGACCGCTGCTTCTGCTCATCATGGCCCCGCTGTCCGAGTGGGTCCTCGCCCTCCAGGCAGCGGCCGAATCCTGCCGGGGGAACGCCCCGGAGGATCTTCGAGCCACGCGGGAAGACGTGATCAGGGAGGCCGTGCGCAAAGCTGCCCGCCAGGCGGCCAAGGACTTGGTGCTGTTCCCGCTTCTCTCGGGTCGCCGAGCCCGGCGAACGTTGCTCGCGAACACCACCGCGCTCCTCCTGCGCAACGTCTGGATCTTCGTCGTCGCCCTCATCAGCCACTACCCCGAAGGGCTGACGGTGTACGACGAGGAAGTCCTCGAGAACGAGACACGAGGCCAGTGGTACGCGCGACAGGTGAGCGGTACTGCCAATATCTCCGGCGGGCGCCTGTTCCACATCCTCTCCGGTCACCACACCCAGCACATCGAGCATCACCTGTTCCCGAGCCTCCCTGCCTCCCGCTACCGGGAGGTGGCTTCACAGGTGCGCGAGGTGTGCGAACGGCACGGCGTCCCGTACGCGACCGCGTCCCTTCCCTCTCAACTGGCTTCCGCTCTGCGGCACCTCTTCGCCCTTTCCCTCCCCCCGAACCGCAACCTGCAGAGAAAGTAGAACTTCGTGGCTGCTGATCTGGAGTTCTCGGATCTCGAAGAACTGATCAAGCTCGCGGGCGGCCGGAACTCCCCCTTCTTCCCGCTGATCCAGGCGACCTCGGGCCAGCAGGTCCGTATGGACGGAACCGACGTCGTCACCTTCGGCTCCTGCGACTACCTGGGGCTGTCGCAGGACCCACGGGTCAAAGAGCGCGCCGTGGCCGCCATCGGCGCTTTCGGGACCAACACATACGGTGCCCAGGCCCTGTGCGGGCGCACCGTACTGCACGACGCGGTGGAAAGGCACCTGGCACGGATCCACCGCAAGGAACGTGCGTTGCTCTTCCCGTCCGGAATGACGGCCAACATCGCCGTCATCACCGCACTCGCCGGACCGGGCGATACCGTGATCAACGATCGCTCGAACCACGTCTCCCTCCTCATGGGAAGCCGCCTGTCCGGCGCCGAGGTGCGGACCTTCCTGCACAACGACATGGAGCGGCTCGAAAGGCTCCTCGTCGCCTGCCGGAACAGTCGTCGTCGCATCATCGCCGTCGACGGGCTCTTCTCCGCCGACGGGGACTTCGCCCCGCTGGACCGGATCGTGGAACTGGCGGACGAACACGACGCACTGGTCGTCGTCGATGAGGCTCATTCCTTCGGCGTAGTGGGTCCTCGGGGACTGGGCGTCGCCGATCACTTCGGTGTGCTCGACCGCGTGGATGTGGTGGTGGGAACGATGAGCAAGGCCGTCGGCAGCGTCGGCGGCTTCGTGGTGTCGGACGCGGGTGTTCACGATGCTCTGCGCGGACTGGCACCGTTCTACAGCAACTCGCGGGGAGCACCGCCCGCGGTGGTGGGTGCGACGCTCGCCTCTCTGGAACTGATCGAGACCGAGGGCGAAGGGCTGCGCGCACGCCTGAACGAGAACGTGCGGCACATTACGAGGACACTCAGATCCCTGGGTTTCGACCTGCTCGACACTCGCAGCCACGTCGTTCCTCTCCTTGTCGGCGCCGAGGCGGAGACACTCTCCCTCGCCCGCCGGCTGAGGGATCACGGCGTCTTCCTCGCTCCCTTCATTCCCCCGGCGGTACCCAGGAATCGGTCCCGTCTGCGGATCGGTGTCACAGCCACCCACACTTCGAAGCAGTGTGAGCTGTTGTTCCGGGCCCTGGAACAGGTCGCCCCGCCCGCCAAGGCTTCGGCGAGGTCCGTGAGGATCGCGCAGCGCCCCGACGGAAGCGGCGGTCACGACCGCACGGTGATCACATCGGGTGAACCACTGAAGGCGTAGCGGTGCCCCGGCATCCCGCGCCATTCCCCTGAGCCGCGTCGAGTCAGGACGCATTCATAAAGGTGAGAAGCCATCAGCGAACAAAGCGAGCAAGGCGAAGCCATCGACATGCGGGGTGAGGATTCCGGCACGGATTCCCCCGTCGTCGCCAACGCGTACGAATCGTGCAATCCGGCCCTGCGAGTCCTGAGCGCCTTCGGCTGGGGAAGCGACATTCTGTGCATCGGCTACTGCACCATTCCCACCATGCCGATGCTGCTCCTGGGGCGGCCCGGCCTCCAGCAGCGACGGCTGGCACTCCGCTCCACCCGGCTGCTGCGGCTCCAACCCGGTGACCGCGTCCTGGACGCCGCCTGTGGCATGGGTTTCACCAGTGACCTGATGGGCCGCCGAGGGTGCGTCGTGACGGGAGTGGATCTGCTGCCGCAGCACATTCAGCGGGCTCGTGAGCAGTACGCGTCCAATGCCAACGTCCGTTTTCTCGCGGGGGATGTCACGAATCCGCGGGGACAGGAGGACTTCCTCCGCGCCCGCGACGCCTCGTTCGACAAGGTGCACTGCCTGGAGGCTGCCTTCCAGTTCGGGCCGCGGGGGCGCCGCGCGTTTCTCCAGGAGGCGTACCGCGTACTCGTTCCTGGTGGACGACTGGTTCTCGTCGACTTCGTGTGGCGCACCGAGACGCCGGGAGAGATCGATGCGGTGGACCCGGCGCGTCTCGTGAGGGACACCTGGAAGTTCGAGGAGTTCGAACCTGTGCACCGGTACCGGCGGCTTGCCCTGGAGATCGGATTCGTGCCGCGAGCGGCCCTTGACTGGACCGGGCCCGTGCTGGATCGGTCACTGCGCGGGTTGGCCGTCTTGGCCGGTTGCGCCCGGAGCCCTGTGGCTCGTGCGGCGCTGGCCCGGTTCAGGCCGTCCCTGCGCTCGGTCACGGCGACGCAATGGGAGCGGTTCGCGGCCGTCGCCGACGCCTATGCGGCCGTGCGTCGTGAGACGGGTTATGCCGCGATCATTCTCGACAAACCGATCCAGTGATGATGTAAAAGCCTCAGTGCCTCCTCCGGAGACATTCCGACCGCGCGCCGCCCGTGGCCGTTCGCGCAGTTCCCCGCGCCCCTAAATGCTCTTCCGAGCGCCGCTCCGAATGAGGTGCCGGGCCTTTCCAAGGCCGAGAGGAGGAGCAACCAGGGGCGCGGGGAACTGCGCGACAAGCCACCGGCGGGCCGCAGACCGCGAACTACATCCAGCCCCCGGCGCGGCCCGGGTCGTCAGGGGCGTGGGGAACTGCGCGACCCCCAGCGGCGGCGCCGCTTCGGCGGAGGCGGCGTCGAAGGCTCCAGCGCCGTCGTCTGGGTGCGGACCACCCCCACACTCGCGGCGATCACCAGCGCGATGGCCACCGCGTCGGTGAGGGAGAGCGCCTGGCTGAGGACGAGGAATCCGGCGAGGGACGCGATCGCCGGTTCCAGGGTCATCATCACGGCGAAGGTGGAGGCCGGGAGGCGGCGCAGGGCCAGGAGTTCGAGGGTGTACGGCAGTACGGACGACATCAGCGCCACGGCCAGGCCGAGGCCGATGATCGTGGGGTCGGCGATTCGTTCCCCGGATCCGGCGATGCCCAGCGGCAGGCTGAGCAGGGCGGCGACGCCGAAGGCCAGGGCGAGCCCGTCGGCCTGCGGGAAGCGGCGGCCGGTGCGGGCGCTGAAGACGATGTACGCGGCCCACATCGCCCCGGCACCGAGGGCGTACGCGGCGCCGACGGGGTCGAGCCCGCCGGACATGCCGCCGCCGTGGCCGCCGCCGGTGACCATGCCGCTCAGCAGGAACACCCCGACCAGGGCGACGGCGGCCCAGAGCAGGCTGACCAGCCGCCGGGAGACGAAGACGGAGAGGGCGAGGGGTCCGAGGACTTCCAGGGTGACGGCGGGGCCCAGCGGGATCCGGTCGACGGCCTGGTAGAAGAGGATGTTCATGCCGCCCATGGCGAGTCCGAAGGCGACCACGGTGCCCCAGTCGGCCCGGGAGTAGCCGCGCAGCCGGGGGCGGCAGACGGCCAGCATCACCAGGGCGGCGAGTACCAGTCGCAGGGTGACGACGCCGGTGGGGCCGACCTCGTCCATCAGCATCACGGCCACGGCCGCCCCGAACTGGACGGAGAGCGCGCCGCCGACGACGAG
The DNA here is from genome assembly GCF_040641415.1 of Streptomyces sp. NPDC020875. Taxonomy (NCBI): domain Bacteria; kingdom Bacillati; phylum Actinomycetota; class Actinomycetes; order Kitasatosporales; family Streptomycetaceae; genus Streptomyces; species Streptomyces sp. NPDC020875. Next base: position 19,016 of record NZ_JBFADP010000065.1, read on the forward strand.
CCCGACGGGCCCCAGATTGCGGGCGGGCGGCCCGGCGGCCGTCGGCGCGGCCGTCGCCGTCGTCGTCGTAACGGCGGCGGTGTCCGCCCCTGCTCCCTCGTTCGCGACCCTGTCCACATTTCCACGCTAGTGGCCGACGCTCATCCGGTGAAATGCATAATGCGCTGCGATTATGCTCCGGACGCATGAGCATCGAGCTACGTCATCTCCGCTGCTTCCTGGCGATCGCGGAGGAGTCGAGCCTGACCAGGGCGGCGGCCCGGCTGGGGATCACCCAGCCCGCCGTCTCCCGGTCCCTGGCCACGCTGGAGCGGCAGCTCGGCGTCCGGCTGGTGGACCGTTCGACGCACCACGCGACGCTCACCCCGGAGGGCCGGGCCTTCCGGGAGCGGGCGGCGTCGGCGGTGTCCGCGTTCGACGACGCGGTCGACACGGCCCGGCGGCCGGTCCGGCCGCTGCGGCTCGGCCACGCCTGGTCGGCGCTGGGCCCGTACACCACCCGGCTGCTGCGGCGCTGGGAACGGGAGCAGCCCGACACTCCGCTGGAGCTGCTGCGGATCGACGACCGTACGGCGGGGCTGCTGCGGGGCGCGGTGGACGTGGCGGTGGTCCGGGGCCCGGTCGCCGAACCGGGTCTGGTGGTGACCCGGCTGTTCTCGGACCCCCGGGTCGCGGCGGTGACGGCGGACGGCCCGCTGGCGGCGCTGCCCCGGATCACCCCGGCGGATCTGGTGACGGCGCCCCTGCTGGTGAACACGGTCTCCGGTACGACGGCCCCCGATCTGTGGCCCGCCGACGCCCGGCCCGCCACGACGATCACGGTCACCAATACCGACGACTGGCTGGCGGCGATCGCGGCGGGCCGGGGCGCGGGGGTGTCGACGGCGTCCACGGCGGAGATCCATCCGCATCCGGACGTGGTCTACCGCCCGCTGCCCGGACTGCCCCCGGTCCCGGTCCATCTCACCCACCACGACCCGCCGTCCCATCCGGCGGTCCCGGCGCTGGTGGCGCTGGCGGTTGAGGTGACGGGCGGCGGCGGCGCGTAGCGGCGATCCGGGTGACGGCGTCACACCGGTGGCCCGTCCGTACTCTCCACGGGTGGTTCCGTGCCGTTCCCCCGACGTCCCGGCACACCCATGCCATGATCGTTTCCGGCAAAATGCCGAAAACCCGACCGACAGCTCCTGAACTGGGGGAATGACGATGTCCGAGCGCCAGAACGGCACCGTGAAGTGGTTCAACGACGAGAAGGGCTACGGGTTCATCACCCCCGAGTCCGGGCCGGACCTGTTCGTCCACTTCCGGGCGATCGAGGGGAACGGTTTCAAGTCCCTGGCGGAGTCCGACCGGGTCTCCTTCGAAGCCGTCCAGGGCCAGAAGGGAATGCAGGCGGACAAGGTCCGCAAGGAGGTGTAGCCCCGCCTCCCGCACCCCTCGGGGCCGGCCGCGAAAACCTCGCGCCCGGCCCCGTTCCCTTTTTGTCGCGGACGTGGTCCGCATTCGCGCGGAAGGCCGATCAACTCCGCACGCAGAGGCAACCACGGGCCTTTCCCGGCTTCTAGGCTTCCGCTTGAAAGATCGCGAACAAGTTTCGAGGACCAGCGCAGCCAAGGATTCGTTTCCCAAGTCGAAAGGCACCAAGGCAATGAAGACACTGACCAAGGCACTCGCCGGTTCCGTCGCCGCCGTCACCCTCTCGCTCGGACTCGCCGGGACGGCTTCGGCCACCCCGGCAGGCGAGCGGGCCCCTTCGGACAACTGGAATATCCAGGCCACCGGGGGCTACACCACCGGGACCGCCGTCTTCCACAACCGTTCCGTACAGTTCACCGGCGGCTATGTGAAGTCGAACACGACCGGATGTGTCCGGGTCCATCTGCATGTCCCCCAGACCGGCGACTACTACATCAACGACGCACGGACGGCCTGCGGTCGAGGACCTGACTCCGGCAAGAACTTCGGCTTCACCCTTCCCGCCGATTATCCGGGCGGCGCCAACCATGTCGTCGTGACCCTCCACCGCGTCAACGCGGACGATTCCACCGGGCCTCAGATAGGCAGCGAGACCGTCTACAAGCCCCAGCCGGTGCGCTGAACACTCACCCCCGGCGGGCCGCCCCTGTCAGGGGCGGCCCGCCGGGCCGTCCGCCGCCGTGTCCAAGCCCTCCGCCAGGATCTCCGCCAGGTGGCGGGGGCGGCGGGTTGTGAGGTGGGTGAGTTGGGTGCGGCAGGAGTAGCCGTCGGCGAGGAGCAGGGTGTCCGGTGGGGTCGCGCGGACCGATGGGAGGAGTTGGTCCTCCGCGCAGGTCACCGAGATGTCGTAGTGGCCCTTCTCGAAGCCAAAGTTGCCCGCCAGGCCGCAGCAGCCGCCGGAGAGGGTGCCGGTGAGTCCGGCGCGGGCGCGGAGGCGGGCGTCGGGGGCGGGGTCGAGGACCGCGTGGTGGTGGCAGTGGGTCTGGCCGGTGACCGGGCGGTCGAGGCGGGGCGGCTGCCAGTCGGGGGCGTACTCCTCCAGCGTGCCCGCGAAGGTGCGGACCGAGGCCGCGAGGCGGGCGGCGCGCGGGTCGTCGGGGAGGAGTTCCGGGAGGTCGGTACGGAGGGCCGCCGCGCAGCTCGGTTCCAGGACGACGACGGGGGTTCCGGCGGGCAGTGGGTCCAGGACGTCGAGGGTTCGGCGCAGGACGCTACGGGCGCGGGTGAGCTGGCCCGTACTGAGGTACGTGAGCCCGCAGCACACCCGGCCCGGGGGCAGTGAGAGCCCGAATCCGGCGGCCTCCAGGACGCGTACCGCCGCGCGGCCCACCTCCGGGGCCAGGTGTTCGGTGAAGGTGTCCGGCCACAGCAGCGCCGGCCGGTCGCCGGGGCCGCCGCCGAAGCCGGACTCCCGGCCGCGCGCCCATTGGGTGAAGGTCTCCGTCGCCAGCGCCGGAAGGGGGCGTTCCGGGGTGATTCCGGCGGTGTGCCGGGCGAGGGCCGCCAGGGGGCGGATTCGGGCCAGCGCGTTGAGCAGGGGCGCGGCCGGGGCGGCGGCCCGCAGCCAGCCGGGGAGGCGGCCGAGCGTGTAGTGGGAGCGGGGCCGGAGCCGTCCGGCGTAGTGGTGGTGGAGGAATTCCGCCTTGTACGTGGCCATGTCGACGCCGACCGGGCAGTCGCTACGGCAGCCCTTGCAGGAGAGGCACAGGTCGAGCGCGTCGGCGACTTCCCGGGACCGCCAGCCGTCGCGGATCACTTCGCCCGCGAGCATTTCGTGGAGCAGCCGGGCCCGGCCCCGGGTGGAGTGGGTCTCGTCGCCGGTGGCCCGGTAGGAGGGACACATGACGCCCTGGCCGGGTTCGGTGTCGCGGCATTTGGCGACGCCGACGCAGCGCCGGACGGCGGCCCGGAAGTCGCCGCCGTCGGCGGGGTAGCCGAAGGCGACGTCGACCGGCTCCCGGGGCAGTACGGCGAACCGGAGGTCCGTGTCGAGGGGCGCGGGCCGGACGAGGATGCCCGGGTTGAGGCCGCCGTCCGGGTCCCACAGGTCCTTGAACCGGGCGAAGAGGGCGACGAGTTCGGGGCCGTACATCCTGGGCAGCAGTTCGGCCCTGGCCCGGCCGTCGCCGTGCTCGCCGGAGAGCGATCCGCCGTACGCGACCACCAGGTCCGCCAGGTCGCCGGAGAACCGGCGGAACGCCCGTACCCCCGGTTCGGTGATCAGATCGAAGTCGATCCGGATGTGGACGCAGCCCTCGCCGAAGTGGCCGAAGGGCGCGCCTCGCAGCCCGTACGAGGTCAGCAGGGCCCGGAAGTCGCGGAGATAGCCGCCGAGCCGGGCGGGCGGTACGGCGCAGTCCTCCCAGCCCGGCCATGCCTCGCCGCCACCGGGGATCCGGGTCGCGGTCCCGGCGGCGTCCTCCCGGATCCGCCACAGGGCCCGCATGGCGGCCGGGTCGGTGACGACCAGCGCGTCGGCGGCCCCGGCCGCCCGGACCAGGGCGTCGGCGCGGGCGCGGGCCTCGGCGGGGCCGGTACCGCCGGTCTCGGCGAAGAGCCAGGCCCGGCCGCGCGGCAGCCCGCCACGGGTGTCCGGGGGTACGAGGTCGTCGGCCATGCCCTCGACGGTGAGCGGCCGGTGGGGCAGCAGGCCGGGCGCGGCGTCGGCGGCGGCCGACTCGTCGGGGTAGCCGAGTACGGCCAGGGCACGGGCCGGGGGCGGCGCGACCAGCCGTACCTCGGCTTCCGTGATCACGCCGAGGGTGCCTTCGGAGCCGCAGAAGGCGCGGGCGAGATCGGCGCCGTTCTCGGGGAGCAGCGCGTCGAGGGCGTAGCCGGAGATCCGGCGCGGCAGATCCCGGGGGTAGCCGGTTCTGAGCGGGGCGAGATGGGCGTCGACGAGGGCGCGGACGGCGGCGAGCGGCGATCCGGGGGTGTCGGGCGGCCAGCCTTTGTCGAGCCGGAGGGGGGTGCCGTCGTAGCGGAGGACGGAGAGGGCGCGGACGTTGTCGGCGGTGGTGCCCCAGGCCACCGAGTGCGCCCCGCAGGCGTTGTTGCCGATCATTCCGCCGAGGGTGCAGCGGGCGTGGGTGGACGGGTCGGGGCCGAAGGTGAGGCCGTGGGGGCGGGCGGCGGCGCGGAGGGTGTCGAGTACGGTGCCGGGCTGGACGACGGCGGTACGGGTCACCGGGTCCAGCTCGCGGACCTGGTTCATCCGGCGGGTGAAGTCGAGGACGACACCGGTTCCGGTGGCCTGACCGGCGACGGACGTACCGGCGCCCCGGGGGACGACGGGCACGCCATGAGCGCGGCAGATCTCCAGGGCCGCAGCGACGTCGTCGGCGTGCCGGGGGGTGACGGTCCCGAGGGGGACCCGGCGGTAGTTGGAGGCGTCCATGGTGGTGAGGGCGCGGGCGGTGGCGGAGAAGTCGACGGCGTCGGGCGGGAGGGCGGCGCGGAGGGCCGCGTACAGCTCCGTACCGTCCTGATCGCCGCCGGGGTCGCCGGGGTCGCCGGGAGGAGCGCCACGGCCCTCGCCGCGACCGCCGCGACCGGACCCGGACCCGCCGCCTCTTTCCGCCCGCGCCCGGCGGCGCCGGTCCGCGCGCTCCCCCGCTCGTACGGGGCGCCGCGCACCCCGGTCCGCGTCCGTGCGCCCCTCGTTCCCCGTACGCTCCTCGCCGTCCCCCGCCGTACGTCGATCGTCAGCCATGTGTCTCAGCATGCCCCCGTCACAGGGGTACGTCGCACATGTCACACCGGCCGAAAACCCGGCGGAAACGCCGGTACCACGGCCATTAGGGCCCTTGGACTCTTGGCAAACCCTTGACGGAGAGCCCAAAGTGATCGCCAACTCTCCTATAGTGACCACCACTTGATCAGGAACCCACGGCTCCAGTTCTGCCCCCGCCACCCCTCGGAAGGCACACTCGATGACCGGCACCGAACACCGCCGATGACGCGCGCCACGCGGACGGTCCGGCCCCAGTCGCCGGAGACCGCCACGGAAGCGGCTTCGGAGACGGCAGCGGCCGAGGCCGACGCCGACGCCGCCACGGACTCCGCCGCCGAGGCCGGGGAGAAGACCACGGCGGACACCCTGCGGGCCGCCGAGAACGCGCTGAAGATCGTCGTCGTGGGCGGCTTCGGCGTGGGCAAGACGACGATGGTGCGTTCCGTGAGCGAGATCCGCCCGCTGCACACGGAGGAGACCATGAGCCCAGCCGGGCTCACCCTCGACGACCCCAGCCGGATCTCGTCCCGCAAGAGCGCCACGACCGTCGCCTTCGACTTCGGCCGGATCACCATCGACGAACGCGCGGTGCTCTATCTCTTCGGCGCCCCGGGCCAGGAACGGTTCTGGTTCCTGTGGGAGCGGATGCTCTCCGGGACCATCGGCGCGGTCGTCCTGGTCGACACCCGGCGGCTGCCGGAAGCCTGGTACGCGCTGGACCGGCTGGAGCACCACGGGGTGCCGTACATCGTGGCCGTCAACGACTTCGGCGGCCCGTTCTACACCGACGCCCAGATCCGGCACGCGCTGGCGCTGGACGCCGACGTGCCGATGGTGGAGTTCGACGCCCGGGACCACTCGTCCAGCAAGTTCGTGCTGATCGCCCTGGTGGAGCACCTCTACGACCTCTCCCTGCACCGGCAGGGCTGAGCCGGGCCCGCCCCGGCGGCCCGCGACCGGCGGCGCCCGGAACCCGGGACGGCCGTCTCAAGCGCCGGACCGGAGCACGGCGTCCCCGCGACACCCGATACGCTCCGATACGTGGCTGAGATCCAGATTCCCGCTGACATCAAGCCCGCCGACGGCCGTTTCGGCGCGGGCCCGTCCAAGGTGCGTACGGAGGCGGTCACCGCCCTCGCCGCCACCGGCACGTCGCTGCTCGGTACCTCCCACCGCCAGGCCCCGGTGAAAAACCTGGTCGGCGAGGTACGTCAGGGCGTAAGCGACCTCTTCTCGCTCCCCGAGGGCTATGAGGTGATCCTGGGCAACGGCGGCTCCACCGCCTTCTGGGACATCGCGACCCACGGACTGATCGAGAACAAGTCCCAGCACCTGTCGTTCGGCGAGTTCTCCTCCAAGTTCGCCAAGGCGGCCAAGCTCGCGCCGTGGCTGGCGGAGCCGACGATCGTCGCCTCCGACCCGGGCACCCACCCGGAGCCGGTCGCCGAGGCCGGTGCCGATGTCTACGCCCTGACGCACAACGAGACCTCCACCGGTGTCGCCGCCCCGATCCGCCGGGTCGCGGGCGCCGACGAGGGCGCGCTGGTCCTGGTGGACGCCACCTCCGGCGCGGGCGGCCTCCCGGTCGACATCACCGAGTCCGACGTCTACTACTTCGCCCCGCAGAAGTCCTTCGCCGCCGACGGCGGCCTGTGGATCGCGGTCTTCTCCCCGGCGGCGCTGGAGCGCGCGGCCCGGGTGCACGCCTCGGGGCGGCACGTCCCGGAGTTCTTCAGCCTGCCGACCGCGATCGACAACTCGGTGAAGAACCAGACGTACAACACCCCCGCCCTCTCCACCCTCTTCCTCCTCAACGAGCAGCTGAAGTGGCTCAACGGGCAGGGCGGGCTGGACTTCGCGACCGGCAGGACCGCCGCTTCGGCGCGGGCGCTGTACGGCTGGGCGGAGGCGTCCAAGTACGCCGAGCCGTTCGTGGCGGACCCGGCGCAGCGCTCCCAGGTGATCGGCACCATCGACTTCGCGGACGAGATCGACGCCGCCGCGGTCGCCAAGGCGCTGCGGGCCAACGGGATCGTGGACACCGAGCCGTACCGGAAGCTGGGGCGCAACCAGCTGCGGGTGGCGATGTTCCCGGCGATCGACCCGGCGGACGTCCAGGCGCTGACGGCCTGTGTGGACTATGTGATCGAGCAGCTCTGACCCTTCGGGGGACGGCTCGGAACGGCGCGGGCCCGGCGGGAGATCTCTCCCTCCGGGCCCTTCGCCGTACTCCGGCCGCCCCGTCGTACGAGTCCGTACGTCACCTGCTGAGGCGCTGGAAGCGGCGGACCGCCAGCGGCAGGAAGACCGCCGTCAGGACGATCGGCCAGACCACCGCCATCAGCAGCGCGTTCTCCTGGATCCAGCTCCCGTCGCTCGCGACCGGGTTGCCGAAGAGTTCCCGGGTCGCCCCGGCCGTGGAGGAGATCGGGTTCCAGGCCGCTACGGTGCCCAGCCAGCCCGGCATCGACGAGGTGGGGACGAAGATGCTGGAGACCATCGTCAGCGGGAACGCCACCGCGAAGAGTCCGCCCGCCGCCTCCTGGTTGGGGACGATCAGCCCCAGCCAGACGCCGACCCAGATCAGGGCGAACCGCAGCAGCACCAGCAGGCCGAAGGCGCCCGCCGAGGCGAGGAAGCCGCCGTCCGAACGCCAGCCGATGGCCAGTGCCGTCAGGGCCAGGATCAGCAGTTCGGCCAGCGCGACGATGATGTCCGTGACACCCCGCCCGGAGACCACCGCCGACGGCGCCATCGGCATCGAGCGGAACCGGTCGATCACCCCGTGCTGGGCGTCGGCGACCACGTTCATCGCGGTGTTCATGAAGCCGAAGGCCATCGTCATCACGAACATGCCCGGCATCAGATAGTCGCGGTAGTCGCCGCCGGGGGACTTCATCGCCCCGCCGAAGACATAGGCGTAGAGCAGTACGGAGAGGATCGGGAAGCCGAGCTGCCAGACGATGTTCACCGGCTGGCGCTGGTAGTGGACGAGACCCCGGCGGACCAGGTTCCAGCAGTCCACGACGGCCCAGTAGACGACCCGCTCCCGGCCGTCGCCGTGCACGGTCAGATCGACTCCGCCGCCCGCCGGGGCGGGGGCGGTCGGCGCGGCGCCGGACGCGGCGCCCGCGGTCTTCACTGCGGTGCCGCTCATGCCGCCACCTCTGCCTTCCGGTCGTCGTGCTGATCATCCTGGTGAGCGCCGTCGGTGCCGGTCGCGGTGTCGGTGCGGTGGCCGGTCAGCCGGAGGAACACATCGTCGAGACTGGGCCTGCGCAGTCCGATGTCCTCGACGGTGACGCCCTGGTCCTGAAGGGTGCGGGCGACCTCGGTGAGGGCCGCCACCCGGTCGCTGACGGCCCCGTGGACCCGCAGTTCGTCGTCGGCCGCCTCCGGGGCGCCGGAGGAGACCCGGGCCACGGCCTGGACGGCGGCGTGCAGATCGGCCCGGTCGGCGACGACGACCTCGATCCGGTCGCCGCCGACGGTGTTCTTCAGCCCGTCGGGGGTGTCGTCGGCGATCGCCTTGCCGCCGTCGATGACCGTGATCCGGGCCGCCAGCTTGTCGGCCTCCTCCAGATACTGAGTGGTCAGCAGAACCGTGGTGCCCTGGGCGACCAGGGCGCGGACCGCCTCCCACACCTCGCCCCGGCTGCGCGGGTCGAGTCCGGTGGTGGGCTCGTCGAGGAAGAGGACCTCGGGCCGCAGGATCATCGACGCCGCCAGGTCGAGCCTGCGGCGCATGCCGCCGCTGTACTCCCCCGCGCCCTTGTCGGCCGCGTCCGCGAGATCGAACTGCTCCAGCAGCTCGGTCGCCCGCAGGGCCGCCCGCCGGCCGCCGAGATGGAAGAGCCGGCCGAACATCTCCAGATTCTGGCGGCCGGTCATGATCTCGTCCACGGCCGCGTACTGGCCGGTCAGCCCGATCCGGCGGCGCACCCCGCGCGGATCGCGGACCACGTCGATCCCGGCGACCTCGGCCCGCCCCGAGTCGAACTTCAGCAGGGTCGCCAGGACCCGGACCGCCGTGGTCTTCCCGGCGCCGTTGGGGCCGAGCACCCCGTGGACCGTGCCCCGGCGGACCCGTAGATCCAGCCCGTCGAGCGCCCGCTTCTCGCCGTACTTCTTATGGATGGACTCGGCCCGGACCGCGTACTCGCCGGACCTCTCCCGCTCACCGCTCACGCTCTCTCACTTCTCCTCCGTCGGCGCGGTCGCGACCGTCACGGGGCCGGGCCCCGCCCTGCCGGAGCGGGCCTCACGACCCCGCCCCTCACAACCGCGTACAGTGTACCCGTATCAAGGTACAGCGTACCCAGTTTTATTTCCGAGGGGTTCCGGATGCCCCCCGTCGCCCCGTTCCGGACGGATCGGGACGGTCCGGCAGCCAACGCACCTACGGGTGGCACACCGGCCGGAACAGGAGGAATAAGGTGAAGGGCATGACGACCGAGACTGCCGGCAGCGGGGACATCGCCCGCGCCCTGGAACTCATGTGGGGGACCGGGGAGCGGCCCACCCGGGGTCCCAAGCCGGGGCTGACCCTCGACGCGATCGTGACCAAGGCCATCGAGGTCGCCGACGCGGAGGGGCTGGCCGCGGTCTCCATGCGGCGGCTCGCCACCGAACTCGGCACCGGCACGATGTCCCTCTACCGGTACGTCCCCGGCAAGGCCGAGCTGCTCGATCTGATGCTCGACAAGGTGAGCGGCCCCGGCGACTGGGAGCAGCCCGGGGAGGACACGCCGCCGCCCGAGCTGATCGACTCGCTCCAGGGCATGGCCCGCGGCTATGTGGAGCTGTACACCGAGCATCCGTGGCTGCTCAGGATCAACCAGGCGCGTACGGTGCTGGGCCCCAGCACGATCCGCAGCATGGAGGCCGCCCTCTACGTCCTCCGGGGGCTGCGGCTCACCGACCCGGAGAAGATCTCGGTGATCATCGCCGTCCAGAGCCTGGCCACCGGTGTCGCCCGGATGACGGCCGACTCGGCGGAGGCGGTGGAGGCGACCGGACTCAGCCACGAGGACTTCTGGGGCGTGCAGCAGCCGTTTCTGCACGCCGCGATGGAGAGCGGCGACTTCCCGCTGACGGCGCAGCTCTCCGAGGAGACGTTCTCGGTGGAGTTCGCCCATCTCGACTTCGGGATACGCCGGCTCGTCACGGGCCTGGAGGTGCTGATGCGGGAGCGGGAGGTGGCGGGCTGGACGTACGGACCGCCGTCGGAGGGCAGGGCGCTCGGGGACCTGGACGGCACGACCGATCCGGCCGGGACGGACGCGCGGAAACCCGTCGGGCCGTCGGTGCCGTAACCAGCGCCCGGCTCGGGCAGGCCCGGTTCAGACGGAACTGGTTCGAACGGGCCCGGTTCGAGCGGCCGGGTTCGAGCGGTTCCCGCTCAGGCGGGGCGGGTGAAGCAGTACAGCCGGTCCAGCTCCGTCAGCCCCGCCCGGTCGTAGAGCCGGTTGGCCGCCGTACGGTCGTCCTGCGGCGGCACCGGGGACGGCATCGACCGGTCGTCGTCCACGTACAGCACGACCTCCCGTACGCCGGACTCCGCCAGCAGCTCCAGCGCCGACCCCAGCAGCCGCAGCCCGAGCCCCCGGCGGCGGGCCGACGGCAGCACCCCGAGCCACCAGACCGCGCCCAGTACCCCGGGCCCGTGCTCCACCAGCGCCTCGGCGACCGCCCGGCCGTCCTCCACGATCTCCAGCCGGATCTGGGCACCCGACGGCACGACCACCACGTCCGCCGCGCACGGCAGCCCGGCCAGCGGCAGCTCCGCGTGGAGATACCGCCACTCGTCCCGGCCCGCGAACCCGGCGGCCTCCAGCACCCGGCGGGGCGCGGGCCGGTGCCGTACCGGCAGCGCTTCCAGGCCGTAGTTCAGGGCCGACGAGATCTCGAACGCGTGGACCGTACGCGGCCCTTCGGCCTCCAGTACCGCCAGCGCCCGGTCCACCAGCGCGGCCAGCAGCTCCGGCCGGTCGTCCGCGCAGTGCAGCCAGAGGATGAACCCCTCGCCGTCACCAGGCCGTACGGCATACGACACGACCCCCGCCACCGCGCCCGACGGATCGTGCAGGACGTCCGTCGCCGGGGGCGACAGCTCCTCCCACCACTCCCCGTTCTGCGGCGACCGCCCGGCCAGCGCCTCCCCCAGCATCGCCGGGGTGGCCTCCGGCTGGCCCGGTACCCGGTCGGCGTTGACCAGGGCCAGTACGGCCCCCCGGTCGCCGTCCGCGTACGGCCGCAGCCCCCAGCCCGCGCCCAGTGTCGTGGTCGCCACCGGCCCATCGCCTCCGTGATCGGTCCGCTCCGTCGCCTCCAGCGTGCCGGGCGGACCCGCCCGGACGCCAATGGCTTTGCGCCCCGCGCAACGACCGGCGGCGAGAGGTCAGTTCCGCCGGAACAGCCGCTTCAGGACCAGCAGCAGCCCGAGCGCTCCGGCGCCGACGAGCACCGCCGTGGTCAGATCGACGGAACCGTCCCCGCCGGACCCCTCGCCGGAGTCGCCGGAGTCCCCGGAGGCCGTACCGCCGCCCTTCGACGAACCGCCAGCCGACCGGGCGCCCTTCCCCGCGTCCTTGACGGTGACCCGCTCCACCTCGGCGCCCTGCCCCTCCGAACCGAACATCAGGGCCGAACCGTCCAAGGTGTACGACACCCCCTCCGACTGCCGCTGGATGGGCGCCTTGACCCGGTCGTCGCCACCGAGCCGCCCCTCCGGCTTCCACTCGTACCCCCGGGCGGAGAGATACGTCCGCAGCACCAGCCGGGTGCCGTCCGGCGAGAACGCGCCGTCCGTGACCCACGGCAGATCGTCCGCGATCCGCCGGAAGACGTTCTTCCCGGAGGCGCTGAGGGTCTTCGGGGCCTCGTAGAGCCCGCTGCCGTCCTGACTCTTGGACGCGATGTACACCCGGCCGGTCTTCGGGTGCACCATCAGCGCCTCCGCGTCCCGCGCCCCGTCCTCGTACACCACCGTGTACTGCGTCGCCTTCACCGTGGCGTCCCGCAGCTCGGCGGGCTCGGGAAAGGCGTAGATCCAGACATGCGGCCAGGTCCCGTTGAGGTTGTCACCGATATCGCCGACATAGACCCGGCCGTCGGGACCGACGGAGACCGCCTCCATGTCGCGCGGCTTGCCGACACCCTTCAGCGTGATCGTCGCCACCGTCTCACCGGTCCGCGAATCGACCGCGAAGACCCTCGGCTCGTCCTGGTCGTTGTGGGTCCAGTAGATCCCCGGGTGCTTCCGGCTGGCCGCGAGACCACTGGACTCCGTGATCCGGTCGTCCTGGAACGAGAACGTCGAATCGGGCCCGTCGGCGACGGCCGGACCAGCGGCCGCGAGCACGAGCACCGGCAGCGCCAACGACAACGCGGCAAGGGCGCCGCCGACGCGGCGGACGGCGGGAAGTTTCAAAGACGGGCGCATCCCCCAAGCCTGCCATTCCCGGGGTAAAGCCCGGGTGATCCAAAGCCCCCGCCTCGGCCGACTGCCGGACCGCGCCCGGCGACCAGTCGTTTGTACGCGATCTGCGGACCGCCTGTGGCTGTTCGCGCAGTTCCCCGCGCCCCTGGTTGCCCTTCTCACCGCCCCAGCAGAGAGAACGGGTCCCTCCTACAGAGGCGGTGCTCGGGAGAGCATTTAGGGGCTCGGGGAACTGCGAGACCAGCCACCGAAGGCGCGCGGTCGGCAAAGACGGGCGGGGACCACCCACAGGCTCCGGGGTAAAGCGCTCAGCCGGAGGGCCGAGGCTCTGGGGGTCCCCCCATTGCCGAAGGCATAGGGGGCGGAACTGCGCGACCAGCCCACCACCGGGGCGCGGGCCGCGAACAACGTCAGGCTGTCCGGCGCGGGCCGGCGCTAGCCGTGGTCGGGAGGTTCCCAGAGCGCGTGGTCGTGGGCGAAGAGGATCCGGCGGGGCGCGAGGGCCGTGACGCGCGCGAGCCACGGGCGGGTCGGCGGCAGCGGCTGTTCCACCCCGTCGGCGGCGGCCCGGACGGCCAGGACCGCCGCCGCGTACTCGGACGCCGAGTCGTACGCCTGCCCCGCCAGCAGCACCGGGCCGCCCCGGTCCGTCTCGACCAGCAGGGATTGGTGTCCGGCTGTGTGGCCCGGGGTGGGCAGGATCCGGACGCCGGGCGCCAGGAGCCGTTCGCCGTCGAGTTGCTCGTAGACCGCGCCGGGGAAGTCGATCAGGGCGTCGATGGTGTGGCCGCCCGCGCGGGCGGCGGCGAGTTCGGTGCGCTGGACGACGATCGGCACCTCGGGGAAGAGGGGGTTGCCGCCGCAGTGGTCGAAGTGGAGATGGCAGTTGACGACGGTGTCGATGTCGCCGGTACGGACCCCGGTCGCGGCCAGTGCGGCGGGCAGGGAGCGGCGCCGGGGCCGGTAGTGGGCGTCGGCGGCGGCGTCGCCGGTACCGATGCCGGTGTCGAAGAGGAGCAGCCCGCCCGGGTGCCGGACGAGATAGGCGGTCACGGCTTCGACCCGGGGGTACGGCAGTCCGGCCTCGTCCGCCGGGCGGACGAAGTACCCCAGATCGAGCGGTACGACCTCGGGCATGGGAACCTCCGTCCGAGCCGTCCGAACCGTTCAGGCCGTCGCAGCCGTCGGCGCCGGGCCGAACCCCGCCCCGGGCGCCCTGTCCGGAGGGTTCTGCCCCGCGTCACGGCCCCTGGAACGTGCGCGCGTACGTGACCCGGTCCAGGTGGTAGTAGTCGGCGACGCAGGTCGCGGGCCAGGGGCGGCGGCCGTCGCGGGCGAAGGGTTCCAGCATGCGGGAGACCCGGGTCGGGGTGTACGGCATGACCGTCTCGCCCCGGGCGGCGCCCGCGCGGAGATAGGTGTCCTGGCGGTCCCAGCGGTCCGCCCGGATCCGCATGTCGTGGCCGAGGTCCGTCAGATCGGCGGCGAGCGCGCCGGTGGTGACCGCGCAGATCACGGCCGCGGCGACGGCCGCGCGCCCGGAGCGTCCCGGCACCGGCGCCGACCCCGTCGCCGTGGTCCGGATCCGGTGGCCGAGGAGCGCGCCCGTGACCGTCAGCAGCAGGACCCAGAGCGGCAGATAGTCGTTCCAGGTGCGTTCGGTGGTGGTGACGGCGGCGCCGAAGACGGGGTACGTGATCACCGTACAGAGGTAGCCGGAGAGCAGGAACGCGCCCGCGCAGAGGCCCGGTACGGCCGCCGGGCGCACCGGGCGGAAGACCCGGGCCGCCCCCTCGGCGCGCCGGGCGGTCAGGCCCAGCAGCACCCCGGCGGCGATCACGCCGAGATACGGCCAGGTCGTCAGGGTCGTACCGAGGATCTCCGCGAAGCCGCGCGCCGCGCCGAGCAGCGATTCGGGGGCGAGCATCGACACGCTCTCGGCGTCGTACCGGCCGCGCCGGTTGCGGGAGCCGGGCGAGGTGACGAGGATCAGCGTTCCGGCGGCGACCCCGGCGGCGCCGGTGAGTGCCCAGAGCCGGACCGGGCGGCGGTACGGCTCCGTCAGCAGCGGCCCGGCGCAGAGCAGGGTGGCGCCGAGGACGACGAGGACGACGACCGAGGTCTCCTCGGAGAGCGTGCCGACGAAGGCGCCCGCGAGTCCGGCGACGGCGAGCGCCCCGGCCAGGCCCCGGCGGGTGCGGGCCCGCAGCAGGGGTACGGCGGCCCCGGCGGCGAGGGCGGGCGCGAGGGTGTGCGAGACGGAGGCGGCGGGCCAGTAGAACGTCTTGTACGTGTTCGGGGTGGCGAACAGGAGGGCGGCGACGGCCGTCGCGGCGATCAGCAGGGGCATGCCGCGCGGGACCACGAGTCCGGCCCGGCGGATCGCGGCGGCGGCCGTCGCCCACAGCAGCAGCAGGATCAGGGCGCCGCTGACGGGCCCGTACCACTGGTGTCCGGCGACGGGGAACTCGGCGTAGGCGCCGACGAGGAGACCGTTGGCGATCCGGCCGTTGTCGGTGGCCCAGAAGGTGTGGACCAGGCCCCACATGCCGTCGTCGCGGACCCGGGGCAGGAAGCACCACTCGTCGGCGCCGGGGCGGACGTACCGGCCGAACCAGAAGGCGAGGGCGAGCAGTCCGAGGGGTAACGCGGCGAGGGCGAGGGGCCACCGGGCGGCGAACGGGCGGCGGCCCGGCGGCGGGGGGCCGGTGTCGGGCGCGGTGTCGGGCGGGGAGTCCGGCCCGGTGCGGGGCGCGGCGGCCGGGGCCGGTGTGCCGGTATGTGCGGTCACGGCTCAGCCCCGGCTCTCGCGCGGCCCGGGCGCGGCCAGCGCCCTGGGCGCGGTGGCGGCGGGTGCGGGTGCGGGTGGGGCTGAAGCGTCGGTTTCCCGGATCACGTAGTGCGGGCGCCGTTTGGTCTCGTGGTAGATCCGGCCCACGTACTCGCCGATCACCCCGAGGGTGGCGATCTGGATTCCGCCGAGACCGACCATGACCGCGATCAGGGTCGCGTAGCCGGGGGTGTCGACGCCGCTGACCAGGACTCCGGCGACGGTCCAGAGGGCGTAGCCGAGAGCGGAGAGCACCAGCCACAGACCGGTGTGGATGGCAAGCCGCAGGGGGCGGCTGTTGAAGGAGAGCAGCCCGTCGATGCCGTAGTTGACCAGCCGCCGCCCGCCCCACTTGGACGTTCCGGCGGCCCGCTGCACGTTCTCGTAGGTGAAGGTGACGGTGTCGAAGCCGATCCAGGAGAAGAGGCCCTTGGAGAAGCGATTGTTCTCGGGGAGGGTCAGCAGGGCTTCGACGGCGCGGCGGGAGAGCAGCCGGAAGTCCCCGGCGCCGTCCACCACCTCGACGTCCATCGCCCGGCGGACCAGCCGGTAGTAGAGGCGGCTGAGCCGGGTTCTGAGCACTCCGTCGCCGCTGCGGTCGCGGCGGGCGACGACCTGGTCGTAGCCGTGCCCGTACAACGCCAGTATCCGCGGCACGAGTTCCGGCGGGTGCTGGAGGTCGGCGTCCATCAGGACGACGGCCTCGCCCCGGGCCATCCGCAGCCCGGCGAGCATCGCGGACTCCTTGCCGAAGTTCCGGCTGAAGGAGGCGTAGCGGGCCCGCCGGTCGCCGTCGGAGAGCCGCCGGAGCCGGTCGCGGGTGCCGTCGGTACTGCCGTCGTCGACGTAGCAGATCTCGTAGTCGTCCCGGGCGGCCGGGCCGCCGCCCGCGACGAGGGCGGCGTCGAGGGTGGTGACGAGCGTGGCGTGGAAGGTCTCGATCACCTCGTTCTCGTTGAAACACGGAACGACGATGGAGATCTTGGGCATGGGAGAACGGCTTCCCTCGTGGACTTCCCCGGTGGGCTTTCCCGGTGGGCTTTCCGGCGGTCGGACCGTTTCAGCGGTGCCGCGCCCGAACCCGGCCGGCTGTGACGGGGGCCACAGACGCACGGTTCGGGCGCCCAGGATGGCGATATCCACCCTTTTCCGTCAACCGGGGACCACTCGTACGAGGCAACGCCCGGTCCGGCCGATCACCCGGCGCCCTCTTGCTTCGAACACCCCACGGGGGTCTATGTATAGGGCCATGGAGTACACGCAGCTGGGACGTACCGGACTGAAAGTCGGCAGGATCGTCCTCGGGACGATGAACTTCGGGCCCTACACCTCCGAAGCCGACAGCCACGCGATCATGGACACGGCGCTCGCCGCGGGCGTCAACCTCTTCGACACCTCCAACACCTACGGCGGGCCGGGGCAGCGCGGAACGACCGAGACGATCATCGGCAACTGGCTGGCGCGAGGCGGCGGCCGGCGCGACAAGATCGTCCTCGCGACCAAGGGGTACGGAGCCGTCCACAACGAGGACGGACCGGTCTGGCCCAACCACGACAAGCTCTCCGCCTACGGCATCCGCCGCGCGGTCGAGGCCAGCCTGAAGCGGCTCGGCACCGACCGGATCGACGTCTACCAGTTCCACCACATCGACCGGGCGACCCCCGTGGACGAGATCTGGCAGGCGGTCGACACCCTGATCCAGCAGGGCAAGATCCTCTACGCGGGCAGCTCCAACTTCCCCGGCTGGAAGATCGCCCAGATGAACGAGGAGGCCCGCCGCCGGAATTCGTACGGGCTGGTGAGCGAGCAGTGCCTCTACAACCTCTTCGAACGCCGCTCGGAGCTGGAGGTGATCCCGGCTGCGCGGGAGTACGGGCTCGGGGTGATCCCCTGGTCACCGCTGCACGGCGGGCTGCTCGGCGGGGTGCTCCGCAAGCAGCGCGAGGGCGCGGCGACGCGGCAGCTGGGCAATATGGGTTCGCCGCTGCTCGGCGAGCCGGGCGTCCGCGACCGGATCACGGCCTACGAGGACCTGCTGGACAAACACGGTCTGAACCCGGGCGAGGTGGCGCTTGCCTGGCTGCTGACCCGCCCCGGGATCACCGGGCCGATCGTGGGCCCCCGGACGGCGGAGCAGTTGGCGGGCGCGCTGCGGGCGGCGGAGCTGCGGCTGGACGAGGAGCTGCTGACGGCGCTGGACGAGATCTTCCCGCCGGTGGGCCCGGCGCCGGAGGCGTACGCCTGGTAGGACGCGGCCGGTGAGGGGGGTGTCGTACGGCGGCCGGAGCCGGGTACGGCACCGCTCCTCCCGGCGTCCCGTTGTTCCGGGCACGGATCGGAGCGGCCGGGCCCGCGCGCCGGGCACGCCTGAAGATTCCGTACCGCCGGTTCCGGAGGCGTACCCGCTGCTACCGGGGCGCGGCGGCCCCGGGGCCGGTTCGGGTACGACTCCTGAGCCGTACGCCGCCGGAGTCGTACCGCCGTCCGCGGCTACAGCCCGAGGACCGAGGCCATCGCGATAATCACGAACATCAGTACGAGCGCACCGGCCATGATCCGGTTCCTGGTCTTGGTCTTCACCCCTTGAGACTAACCCGGTATCTCAGCGGCCCAGCCGCCAGGTGGCGAGGGTCTCGTACCAGGAGTCCCGGCCCCCGGCCGGGGGATGGCTGCGGATCAGGGCGTACTCCGTGACGTCCCAGGGCGTGCCCGCGAATCCGGCCAGCTCGGCGGCGTAGCCCGCGAGCCGGTTGGGGGCGATGCCCCGGCGGGTCCTGGCGAGGGTGAGATGCGGGGTGTAGCGCCGGTGCTCCGCCATCGCGATCCCGGTTCTGCGGGCGGCGGCCCCGGCCCGTTCGGCGAGCCTGCGCAGGGCCGCGAGATCGTCCGGTTCGGCCAGTACCCCGGCCCACAGCACGCCCTGCCCGAAGTGACCGCCGCCACCGGCGGCGATCCGGAACGGTACGGAGCGCCGGGCGGCCCGGCCGCAGCGCTCCGTCAGCTCGGGCAGCAGCCCCTCGGCGATATCGCCGTAGAAGGCGAGGGTGCAGTGCCGGACGTCCCGCCCGGTCCAGCGCAGTCCGTCGGAGCCGGGCAGCTCCCGCAGCCGCCGTACGGCCGCCTCCAGCTCTTCGAGCCGGTCGGGCGGCGGCACCACGGCGGTGAAGAGGCGTACGACCGCGCCCGCACCGGGCCGGTCAGACGGCACCGGTCACCCGCCCGGATTCGGCCTCGGCCTCGTTCTCGGCCGGGCCGGACCGGCGGTCCCGCTGCCGGGGCACCAGCGCCAGATGCGGACGGCCGGGCCGCAGATCGAGCTTGAGCCGGACGCCCGCCGCGCGGGAGAGCATCAGCCCGACCCCGATCGCGGCCAGCAGGGAGACCGCGCCGCCCGCGGCGAAGCCGATCCGGGGGCCGTAGACGTCGGTGATCCAGCCGACAATCGGCGCGCCCACCGGCGTACCGCCGACGAAGACCATCATGAAGAGGGACATCACCCGGCCCCGGACGGCCGGGTCGGTGGCCATCTGGATGCTGGTGTTCGCGGTCACGTTGACCGTGAGGCCGAACATCCCGATGGGGACCAGGATCGCGGCGAAGACCCAGAAGGTGGGGGCGAAGGCCGCGACGATCTCCAGGGCGCCGAAGAGGACCGCGGCGCCCACCAGTATCGACAGCCTCGACGTACCGCGCCGGGCCGCCAGCAGCGCGCCGACCAGGGAGCCGACCGCCATCAGGGTGTTCAGCAGGCCGTAGGTCTCGGCGCCGGAACCGTAGACGTCGTGGACGAAGGCGGAGAGCCAGATCGGGAAGTTGAAGCCGAAGGTGCCGATGAAGCCGACCAGGACGATCGGCCAGATCAGCTCGGGATGGGCGGAGACATAACGCAGCCCCTCGCGGAGCTGGCCCTTGCCGCGCGGGGCGCGGACGGACTTGTGCAGTTCGGCGGGGCGCATCAGCAGCAGGCTGACGATGGTCGCGAGGAAGGAGAGGCCGTTGAAGAGGAAGGCGTAGCCGCTGCCGACCGCGGTGATCAGCACACCGGCGACGGCCGGGCCGACCAGCCGGGCGGACTGGAAGTTGGCGCCGTTGAGGCTGACCGCGTTGGCGAGCTGGTCCGGGCCGACCATCTCGGAGACGAAGGTCTGCCGGGCCGGGTTGTCGACCACGGTGACCAGACCGAGCAGGAAGGCGGTCAGATAGACATGCCAGACCTGGACCTCACCGGTGAGGGTCAGGACGGCGAGCGCGAGGCCGGTGAAAGCCATCGCGGACTGGGTGAACAGCAGCAGGGGCCGCTTGGGGAGCCGGTCGGCGAGCACTCCGCCGTACAGCCCGAACAGCAGCATCGGCAGAAACTGCAGCGCGACGGTGATACCGACCGCCGACGCCGAGCCGGTGAGGGTGAGCACCAGCCAGTCCTGGGCGATCCGCTGCATCCAGGTACCAGTGTTGGAGACGACCTGCCCCATCGCGAAGAGCCGGTAGTTCCGGATCTTCAGCGAGCTGAACATCGTGGTGGGAGAGGGTGCGGGTGCGGAGTCTGCTCCGGGTCCCGTACGCAAAAGTGTTCGCCTCCTCGGCCGTCGGTTACAGGTGTGCGAGCTTCTCCAGGACGGGGGCGGCGGCGCGCAGCTTCTCCCACTCGTCTTCGTCGAGACCCTCGGCCAGCTCGGTCAGCCAGGCGTTCCGCTTGCGGCGGCTCTCCTCGAGCATGGCCTCGGCCTGCTCGGTCCGGCTGACGACCTTCTGCCTCCGGTCGTCGGGGTGCGGCTCCAGCCGGACCAGTCCCTTCGCCTCCAGCAGCGCCACGATCCGGGTCATCGACGGCGGCTGTACGTGCTCCCGCCGCGCCAGCTCCCCGGGGGTGGCCGAGCCGGACCGGGCGAGGGTGCCGAGCACCGACATCTCGGTGGGGCTCAGCGACTCGTCGACTCGCTGGTGCTTGAGCCGGCGGCCCAGCCGCATCACGGCCGAGCGCAGCGCGTTCACCGCGGCCTGGTCGGCGTCGTCGCCGTGCGGGCCGTCGGTGTCGCCATGGGACAGGTCTGACATGTTCGTTAGCATAACTCATTACTCTGTCTAAATACCAGTCGGGGGGCCCTTCGATGAGCCGGGCAGGGGTCTACCACCGCTCATCGAAACCCCCCATCACCCGTTTGAGTGATCCGGAGGCGAAAAATCACCCACTCGGCGCGCGCCCGGCGCGACCCTGACGGCATGAAATCGACTGTCCTCAGCCTCCGGGTAGACGCCGACCTGCTGGAACGCCTCAGGGGCCATGCCGCGAAACGCGGGATGAGCGTCCAGGACTATGTGGTCCGTACGCTCGTCCGCGACGACTTCGACGAACGGTTCAAGTCGGCGGTCGAGGAGACGGACGAGTTCTACGGGCGGATGTGACGGGCGGGGGGCGGCGCGCAGGGGGTCCGGCCCCGGGCTGACGTACCCCGGTCCCGTGCTTCCGGATCCCGGGCCCGCGCCTTTGGGCCCATCCCCGGCCGGGTACGGCGAAGGGCCGGTCCCGGACGGAGTGTCCGGAACCGGCCCCTGATGTCCGGGCGGGAGTCCCAGCTACTTGGCGAGGCCGAGGGCGGGCATCGCGTAGTAGAAGACGAAGACCGCCGAGACCACGTACATCGCGACCGGGACCTCACGGCCGCGCCCCGCCGCCAGCCGCAGCACGCTGAAGGCGATGAAGCCGATGCCGATGCCGTTGGTGATGGAGTAGGTGAAGGGCATCATCACCATCGCCAGGAACGCGGGGACCGAGACGGTGTAGTCGCTCCAGTCGATGTCGCGGATCGAGCCCGCCAGGATCAGGAAGCCCACCGCCAGCAGGGCGGGAGTGGCCGCCTGGGACGGGACCATCGTGGCCAGCGGGGTGAAGAAGAGCGCCAGGGTGAAGAGACCGCCGGTGACCACCGACGCCAGGCCGGTACGGGCGCCCTCGCCGACGCCCGCCGTGGACTCCACGAAACAGGTCGTCGCGGAGGACGAGGTCGCGCCGCCGGAGGCGACCGCGATGCCGTCGACGAAGAGGACCTTGTTGATCCCCGGCAGATTGCCGTCCTTGTCGAGCAGCTTGGCCTCGTCGCCGACGCCCAGGATCGTGCCCATCGCGTCGAAGAAGCAGGAGAGCAGCACGGTGAAGACGAAGAGGGAGCCGGTGAGGATGCCGACCTTCTCGAAGCCGCCGAACAGGCTCATCTCGCCGACCAGGCCGAAGTCCGGGGTGGCGACCGGGCTGCCGGGCCACTCCGGGGTGGTCAGACCCCAGCTCGGGACCTTCGCCACCGCCTCGATGATCATCGCGACGATCGTCATCACCACGATGGAGAGCAGGATCGCGCCCGGCACCTTGCGGATGATCAGGATCAGGGTGAGCAGCGCGCCCAGCACGAAGACCAGGACCGGCCAGCCGGCGAGGTGACCGCCGCTGCCCAGGGTCAGCGGTACGGTCGTGTCCGCGACGTCCGGGATCCGGGTCACGAAGCCCGCGTCCACCAGGCCGATCAGCATGATGAAGAGACCGATACCGATCGCGATGCCCTTGCGCAGACTGCGTGGCACCGCGCTCATCACCCGTTCCCGGAGCCCGGTCGCGACCAGCAGCATCACCACGAAACCGGCGAGCACCACCATGCCCATCGCGTCCGCCCAGGACATCCTGGGCGCGAGCTGGAGGGCGACGACGGTATTCACGCCCAGGCCCGCCGCGAGCGCGATCGGCACATTGCCGATCACACCCATGAGGAGGGTGGAGAACGCCGCCGTCAGCACGGTGGCGGTGACCAGCTCACCGCCGTCCAGCTGGTTCTGGTGGATGTCCTTCGCACTGCCCAGGATGATCGGGTTCAGCACGATGATGTACGCCATCGCGAAGAAGGTGGCGAAACCGCCCCGGACCTCGCGGGCGACGGTGGAACCGCGCGCCGAGATCCGGAAGTACCGGTCGAGGCCGCCGGAGGGCTCCTTCGACGGGGACTCGGGAGTCCCGGGGGATACGGCGGGGGCCGAGGGAGTCATGCGGTCCTCATCAAGCGGAATCGGGGAGTCAGGTGCATGGTCGAGCGTGGCGGCTCTGCGACGTTTTTGTGCATTCATACGAATAGAACCGGCCATGGGCAAACCGTTTCAGTATGAACACATAAAAGCGGGAGCGCCATCTCCGCGCGTAGACACCCACCGACCGGCACCGACCGGGCCCCACCCGGGCGCATGCGCCCCGCGCCTACACTGATCACATGGCGAAGTGGACACCCCGGCACGAGGCGCCCGAGCCCCTGGAGGGTCCGGTCGTCGCCACCATCACCGGCGGCACGATCATCTGGTTCGCCCTCTTCCTGGTGCAGATCCCCTTCTACAGCTGGTTCGACGACCGCGATCTGATGTGGTGGGTCTGGACCTGCCTCGCGGGCGGGGGTCTGGGCCTGATCGGCATCTGGTACGTCCGCGGCCGCGACGCGGCCCTGCGGAGGGCGTCGGAGACGCCGTCGCCGGAGTCGCCTTCCGCGGAGTCGCCTTCCGCTGCGGAGACCCGCGACTCTTGAGGCCCCTCGCCCCGGAGCGCGCGGCGACCCTCCGGGGAGGACCCGCCACTACCGGGCCGCGCGGCGGCCTGCGGCCCGTATGTGGCTTGTCGCGCAGTTCCTCCCCCTGTGCCTTCGGCAATGGGGGGGGACCCCCGGCGCCTTGGCCCTCCGGGTGAGGCCCACACCCCGGGTCTCGCCCGGCAACCTGGTGTAGTTCGCGGTCCGCGCCACCGTCGTGGCTTGTCGCGCAGTTCCGCCCCCTATGCCTTCGGCAATGGGGGGACCCCCAGCGCCTTGGCCCTCCGGCTGAGGCCCACAACACCGGGCCGCGCCGGGCAGCCTGCTGTTGTTCGCGGTCCGCACCAACGTCGTGGCTGGTCGCGCAGTTCCCCGCGCCCCTAAATGCTCTCCCCAGCGCCGCCTTCGTAGGAGACGGGCCCCTGCGCGACGAGGACACCGGGCGCGGCGCGTGGTTATCCACAACTTGGCGCGCGCACGGGCGGTGGAGGAAGTCGCGTCGTACCGTACGAGCATGACGCAGTCGGCCAGGATCGAACCGGACGACCACAACCGCGACCGGCCCCGCGAGAGACCCGTCATCGACGCGGGGGCCGAGCTGGACCCCGTGCACCCGGTGCCGCCACCCGCGCCCGGGCGGGCGCGGGGGCTGACCTCCGCCGAGGTCGCCGAGCGCGTCGCGCGCGGGGAGATCAACGACGTTCCCGTCCGCTCGTCCCGCTCCACCGCGGACATCATCCGCGGCAATGTCTTCACCCGGTTCAACGCGATCATCGGCGTGCTGTGGGCGATCATGCTGGTCGTCGCCCCGATCCAGGACAGCCTCTTCGGCTTTGTGATCATCGCCAATACCGGGATCGGGATCATCCAGGAGCTGCGCGCCAAGAAGACCCTCGACGGGCTCGCGGTGATCGGGGAGGCGAAGCCGACCGTACGGCGGGACGGGACGGCCGTCGAGGTCTCCACCTCGGCGATCGTCCTCGGGGACCTGGTCGAGCTGGGCCCGGGCGACAAGGTCGTGGTCGACGGCACGGTCGCCGAGGCGGACGCGCTGGAGATCGACGAGTCGCTGCTCACCGGCGAGGCCGATCCCGTGCTCAAGCGGCCCGGCGACCCGGTGATGTCGGGCAGTTTCGTGGTCGCGGGCGGTGGCGCGTTCACCGCGACCAAGGTCGGCCGGGAGGCGTACGCGGCCCAGCTCGCCGAGGAGGCGTCCCGCTTCACCCTGGTCCATTCGGAGCTGCGCAGCGGGATCAGCACCATCCTGAAGTACGTCACCTGGATGATGGTCCCCACCGCGATCGGTCTGATCATCAGCCAGCTCGTGGTGAAGGACGCCGATCTGAAGGACTCCATCGCCCGGACGGTCGGCGGGATCGTGCCGATGATCCCGGAGGGCCTCGTCCTGCTGACCTCGGTCGCCTTCGCGATCGGCGTGATCCGGCTGGGCCGTAAGCAGTGCCTGGTGCAGGAGCTGCCCGCGATCGAGGGCCTGGCCCGGGTCGACGTGGTCTGTCTCGACAAGACCGGCACGCTGACCGAGGGCGGGATGGACGTCGCCGAGGTACGGCCGCTGGGCGGGGCGGATCCGGCGTACGTCCGGCGGGTCCTGGGCGCGGTCGGCGGCTCGGACCCCCGGCCCAACGCGTCCCTGGCGGCCATCGCCGAAGCCCACCCCGACGAGTCCGGGTGGCGGGTCGCTGAGGCCCGGCCGTTCTCCTCGGCCCGCAAGTACAGCGGCGCCCGGTTCGACGAGGGCGGCGGGGAGACCTCCACGTGGCTGCTGGGCGCGCCCGATGTGCTGCTGGCCCCCGGTGACCCGGTACTCACCGATGTCGACCACTTCAACGAGCAGGGGCTGCGGGTACTGCTGCTGGCCCGGTCCACATCGCTGGAGGACCCGGCGGGCGCCGACCCGGCCGCCCTCGTCGTACTGGAGCAGCGGCTCCGGCCCGACGCCGCCGAGACCCTCGCCTACTTCGCCGACCAGGACGTCACCGCGAAGGTGATCTCCGGCGACAACGCGGTCTCCGTCGGCGCGGTCGCCGCCAAACTCGGCCTCCCCGGCGCCGAACGCCCCGGCAGCACCGTCGACGCCCGCGCACTCCCCACCGACCGCGACGCGATGGCGGCGGCCCTGGAGGCGGGTGCCGTCTTCGGCCGGGTCACCCCGCAACAGAAGCGGGACATGGTCGGCGCGCTCCAGTCCCGGGGCCATACGGTCGCCATGACCGGCGACGGCGTCAACGACGTCCTCGCCCTCAAGGACGCGGACATCGGGGTCTCCATGGGCTCCGGCTCCGAGGCGACCCGCGCGGTCGCCCAGATCGTGCTGCTGAACAACAGCTTCGCCACCCTGCCGTCGGTGGTCGCCGAGGGCCGCCGGGTGATCGGCAACATCACCCGGGTCGCGACGCTCTTCCTCACCAAGACGGTCTACTCGGTACTGCTGGCGATCCTCGTCGTCATCAGCCAGGTCGAGTACCCGTTCCTGCCGCGCCACCTGACCCTGCTGGCCACCCTGACCATCGGGGTCCCCGCGTTCTTCCTGGCCCTGGCGCCCAACAAGGAACGGGCCAGACCGCACTTCGTACGGCGCGTGATGCGGTACGCGATCCCCTCCGGGGTCATCGCGGCGGCCGCCACCTTCACCAGCTATCTGCTGGCCCGCTCCCACTACTCGGGACCGGACGCCCTCGACGCGGAGACCAGCGCCGCGACCCTGACGCTCTTCCTGGTGGCCCTCTGGGTCCTGGCGATCGTCGCCCGCCCCTACACCTGGTGGCGGATCGCCCTGGTCGCCACGATGGGACTGGGGTTCCTGATCGTGCTGGTGGTGCCGTGGCTCCAGGAGTTCTTCGCACTGAAGCTGGTGGGCACGTCCATGCCCTGGGCGGCGGTCGGCATCGCGGCGGCGGCGGGCGTACTGCTGGAGCTCGCGTGGCGGGTGGTGGACCGCAGATTCCCGGCGTGACGGCACACGGCGCGGCTTCCCGCCGGGTCAGCCCCCGGCACCCCGGAGCAGCAGCAGATCGTCACCCCAGGCGTCCAGCACCGGGCCATGGCCCCAGGCGCGGGCATGCGGCTCCACGTCGTTGAAAAGGGTCCGCACCGCCGACGGGGCGCCATCGGCCGCCAGCACCCGGCCCAGCAGCGGCAGCAGCCGCTCCGGGGACCACTCGGGGCGGCTCAGCGGATGGTGCCTCAGCTCCCAGGCCAGATACTTGTTGTACGGCCTGACCCGGTTGTGGGCGGCGAAGAGATACGTCAGGTAGTACGGCACCGCCTCCGCCGCGTCCAGCCCGGCGGCCAGCGGCTGACCGTCCCGCGCGCTCTTCAGACAGCGGTAGGCGCTGTTCAGAAACGCGTCCAGATACTCCGGCGCCAGCACGGCGCCCTCCGCCCGGCCCAAAGTGCCCTTCGCGGTGACGAGATCGCCGATCAGCCCGTCGGCCGTGTCCATCTCCACCTTGGCGTGCGTGAAGGCGTACCGGTTCCACTCCGTCCCCGAACCGGGCAGCGCGTGCTCCCGGAACTCGGCCAGCGGCAGCACCATCACATCCAGCCGGTCATCCCGCCGGATCAGGGCCGCGAGCGGCCCCTCACCCAGCTCGGGATCCTCCGTGCCGTCCGCGACGACGAGATAGACGTCGTAATCCGAATACTCGGTCGCCAGCCCCTCCCCGGCCCGCGACCCCGTCAGAACGAGGCCGAGCACCCGGCGGTCCCTGCGGACCCGGTTCAGCAGCGTGGCGTACTCCTCGGCGGCCGAGGCGGCGGGAGCGGTTGGGGTCACCCGGCAACCCCATCACGCCGCGCCGCGCGATCCAAACGTTTTCACCCTCCAAACACGCGAAGTAAATGCAGGATCGTCCCTTCAGCGACGCGGGTGGCTTCGGCGGCGGAGGCTTCCAGGTCGCCGCCTCACTAACCGGGCCGCGCCCGGGGGGCCTGGTGTTGTTCGCGGTCCGCGGACCGTGGCTGGCTGGTCGCGCAGTTCCGCCCCCTATGCCTTGGGCAATGGGGGGACCCCCAGCGCCTTGGCCCTCCGGGTGAGGCCCACAACCCGGGCCGCGCCCGGCGACCTGATGTTGTTCGCGGTCCGCACCACCGTCGTGGCCGGTCGCGCAGTTCCCCGCGCCCCTGGTTGCCCTCCTCATCGCCCTTGCGAAGGGGGCGCCCTCCGGGCGGGGGATAGTGCTTCCTCCGGAAGTGTTTCGGCTGCGGGCCGTCGTGGGCCGTTCGCGCAGTTCCGCCCCCTATGCCTTCGGCAATGGGGGGACCCCCAGCGCCACCTAATGCTCTCCCCCGCACCGGACCTGAAAAGGGTCCCGGCCCCGGGAGAAGGAGCTGTGGGCCCCTTCCTATAGGTCCCGGCCCCGGGATGAGGGGCAGGGCCCTTTCGGAGGGCGGCGAAGGGGGCTACCAGGGGCGCGGGGAACTGCGCGGGCAACCAGCCACCGGGGGGCGGGTGGATCGACCACATCAGGTGGCAGCCACCCCTCTCCCCGGGACGGGCTCCAGCCCCGAGTGGCATGTCCAGTGCGCGTGGTCGGGGGGTGCAGGGTCGCCCCCGCAACGGACGGCGGAAAAGACCGGGTCTCCCGGACAAGACCCTCACTTCCGCCGTCCGTGAGGAGGTGAGCCCGGAGGCCACCGACCCTCCCGCCACAAGACAA